>JAKLKT010000151.1 GCA_023150495.1 Planctomycetota bacterium | reverse complement strand
ACGCGATGGTGGCGGGATCGTGCCCGAAGGTCGCCGACGCCGCCGCGGCGGTCGAGGCCTCGTACGCGCGCAACGTGACCGACGAGTTCATCGAGCCCGTCTCGACGGGCATCGCCACGATCGACGACGGGGACCTCGTCGTCTTCGCGAACTTCCGGGCGGATCGCGCGCGGCAGATCACAGAGGCGCTCACGTCCCCGGGTTTCACGGGCTTCCCGAGATCCAAGGTCCCGAAGATCGCGTTCGTCCAGATGACGCGGTACCAGGAGGACTTCGAGTTCCCCGTCCTCTACCCGCGCGTCTTCCCGAAGAACGTGTTCGGCGAGGTCTGCGGCCGGCACGGCATCGGGAACCTGCGCGTCGCCGAGACCGAGAAGTACGCGCACGTGACCTACTTCTTCAACGGCGGCGAGGAGACGCCGTTCCCCGGCGAGGAGAGGATCCTCGTCCCGTCCCCGAAGGTCGCGACCTACGACCTGAAGCCCGAGATGAGCGCCGAGGAGGTGGGGCGCCGCGCGGCCGAGGGGGTGAGGTCCGGGAAGCACCGCGCCCTCATCCTCAACTTCGCGAACCCCGACATGGTCGGGCACACCGGCGTGATCCCGGCGGCGATCCGGGCCTGCGAGGCCGTCGACACCGCGCTCGGGGAGGTCCTCGCGGCCATCTCCGACATGGGGTGGGCAGCGATCGTGACCGCGGACCACGGCAACGCCGAGTGCCTGATCGACCCCGAGACCCATGGCCCGCATACCGCGCATACGACGAATCCCGTGCCCTGTTGGCTCGTCGGCGCATCGTCGCAACTCCGTGATGGAGCAAGCCTTAGGGACATCGCTCCCACGCTGCTCGGGCTCCTCGAGGTGCCCGTCCCGGCCGAGATGACCGGGCGGGATCTTCGGAACCGGTAACGGCAATATCGGTGCCACGGAACCCCTGATCCGCAGGGTGCGTTACGTGTTCGTGCCCGCGAGGGACGACGACTTCCTGCTGCTGCTGAAGGCGCTTCCGCGCGAGGAAGCGCCCGGAATCCCGGTGGAGAGCCTGCTCCGCCGGCTTGCCTGGCGCCGGGCGCGCCTCGTGGCGCTCGGGCTCCTCGCGGCCGTGACCCCCCTGCTCGCGTTCCTCCTCCTTCGGGAGAGACCCGAGCCGCCCGTGAATCTGAACCTGAAGGTCGTCGACGTCGGCGCGCCCGTCGAACAGCCGACCCGCGATCCGCCGGAGCTCAACCTGCCTTGAGCCGCCGGCTCCGCCTCGCGCTCTTCGCGACGCTCGCGCTGGCGCCGCTCCTGTGGGCGGCATACCGGCACGCCCGGCACGAGGAGGAGGCGCAGGAGCTGCTCCGGGCCGTCGCGACGGCCCACCTCCGTGTGGGCTACGAAGGGGAGGGGGCGTGGGGGAACCGTTGGCCCGGGATGTGGATCACCCACGACTCGCGGAGCGGGCGCACGCAGTACGGGTCGGGTCCCTGGTCGCAGGTGGAGCCCGCGCCGAGCGGCCGGATGCCGGATCCCGCCGCCTTCTGCCTCGATCTCGATGCGCTCCTCGAGAACTACGGCGCGCGCGAAGGCGAACCCTCGAGGCACCTCGACCGCGATGTCCGGACGCTCCTCGTCGAGCCGCGGCTCGAGGGGCGCCCGCGCCTCGAGATCCTCTTCGACCGCGAGACGTCGCTCCCGCTCCGGGTGAAGACGGTGCGGCACGACGGCGTCCTGCTGCGGGAAGCCGTCTTCCACTCGATCTTCGTCGGCGATCGCGACGTGCGGCGCCCGTTCGGCCCCGCGCCCGGCGAGATGGGGAGGAACGTCGACCCGGCGCACGTCGACGAGGAGGCGGACTTCCCGGTCTGGCGGCCCGCGTACGTCCCCGAGGGGTTCCGTCTCGTCAAGTGCCGCGTGTCGCGCTGGATGGGCCCGTGCGTCCGCCTCCTCTACGCGGACGGCGTGACGGCGTTCGAGCTCTGGCAGCGGCCCGTGCTCCTGCCCGCGCAGATCGAGACGATCTTCGCGCGCGCGCCGGGCGGCCCGGAGTTCCACGCCCGGTGGCACCGGCGGACCGGGTTCCGCGCGCTCGCGCGGAGCGGCGGGGCGGACGAGGACGGGATCGCGGTCGAGCGCCACGAGTCCGGCCCGCACGTCCGGTACGAGATGCGGGTCGCCGGGTGCGACGTGACCCTCGTGACGCGCGCCGACCTCGACCCGGAGGAGCCGTTGCGCGTGCTCCGGTCGATCGAGGTGCGCGAGCCGTAGGCCCGCGCGAGGCCGGAGCCCGCGCCGCGGGCGAAGGCGGGCCGCCTCCGTCCCCCGGAGCCCCCCCGGATTCCTCCCGCCGTGACCTCCCCGAGACGGGGGTGAGCCGATGATCAGGTGATACAAGAGCGCTCCTCCCGATGGCTTCCTCCGAGACCCCCGCCTGGACCGCGCCGTACCGGCTCGCGGTCGCCGTCCGGCTCCTGCGCGCGCGGA
The DNA here is from genome assembly GCA_023150495.1 of Planctomycetota bacterium. Lineage (GTDB taxonomy): Bacteria > Planctomycetota > PLA2 > PLA2 > PLA2 > PLA2. Next base: position 4,550 of record JAKLKT010000151.1, on the reverse strand, counting down.
AGATCAACCTGATCTCGATCGTCGGGGTGATGCTCGGCCTCGGCTCGATCATCGTCGTGATGTCGGTGATGGACGGCTTCCAGGTCGAGCTGCGCGACATGATCCGCGGGACGCTCTCGGACATGATCGTCCAGTTCGACTCGAGGCTCGTGCCGCGGGTGGAAGAGGTGCGCGGGGCCGTGGAGGGGGTGCCGGGCGTCGAGGCCGCGGCGCTCCAGCTCCACACGATGGGCGTGATCCCCGTGAAGGACTACCGGGGCATCGACGGCGGCAGCCAGACCCACATGCCCGTGCGGGTCGTCGGCATCCGCCCGGGCGAGGAGGAGCGCGTCTCGAAGGTGCTCGCGCACATGGAGCCCGCGCGGGGGCAGCCGGCGGACCCCTTCGCGATCGCGGACGACTTCGTGCCGGAGGACATGCCGCGCGTCGTGATCTCGCGCTGGATGGCGAGGAAGCTGAACAGGGAGGTCGGCGACCAGTTCACGCTCATCACGTTCGAGGAGGTGGAGCAGGACGGCCAGCGGCTCTTCCGCGCGCCGAGCCGGTGGGTCGCGGTCTCGCGCATCTACTCGTCGGGGAACGCCGAGTTCGACAAGATGCACATCTACGTCGACGGGCGCGCCGGGAGCTCGGGGGACGTGTTCTTCCGCACGCCGGACGCGACGATCGCGGAGCTCCGCGTGAGGATCCGGGACTACCTCGCCGCGCCGGCGCTGCGCGAGCCGATCGCGGAGGCGGTCGGCCGGTACGACCCGAGGGTGTACGACTCCCCGCGCTGGTTCGTGGAGACGTGGGAGGAGCGCCAGTCGAACCTCCTGCGCGCGGTCAACAACGAGAAGTTCCTGCTGGCGTTCGTGCTCTTCTTCATCATCATCGTCGCCTGCTTCACGATCTTCGCGACGCTCACGATGACGGTCGTCGAGAAGACGCGCGACATCGGGGTGCTGCGCGCGCTCGGCGCGACGCCCGGCGGGATCCTCTCGATCTTCATGATCAACGGGACGCTCGTCGGCACGCTGGGGGCGGGGCTCGGCTACGCGATCGGCATGGTCGTCGCGCACAACGTGAACCCGATCCGCGTCTTCCTGCGCGAGACGTTCGGGTGGGAGATCTTCCCGCCGGACATCTACCTGTTCGACAACATCCCGACCCACATCGACCACGCGGCGGTCCTCCGGTTCGCCGCCGGGGCGTGCATCTCCGCGCTCGTCTTCGCGGTCATCCCCGCGGTGCGCGCGGCGCGGCTCAGGCCGGTCCGCGCGCTGAGGTACGAGTGATGGCGCTCCTCGAGGTGAAGGACGTCTGGAAGAGCTTCCGGATCGGCGGCGAGACGCTCCAGGTGCTGGAGGGCGTGTCGTTCGACCTCGCGGAGGGGGAGATCCTCGCGATCGTCGGCCAGAGCGGCAGCGGCAAGTCGACGCTCCTGCACCAGGTGGGGCTTCTCGACAAGCCGGACCGGGGCAGCGTCGTCTACAAGGGGGAGGAGATGCCTCTCGTCGGCGCTCAGGCGGCGTACGCGAGGAACCGGACCTTCGGGTTCGTGTTCCAGTTCTACCACCTGCTGCCGGAGTTCACCGCGCTCGAGAACGTGCTGATGCCGGCGCTGATCCTGCGGTCGTGGGTCTCCTACCGGCGGTCGCGGAAGGAGCTGCGCGACGCGGCGCGGTCGATCCTCGAAAGGGTGGGGCTCGGGGGCCGGACCGGCCACAGGCCGCCGCAGCTCTCGGGCGGCGAGCGCCAGCGCGTGGCGATCGCGCGGGCGCTCATGAACCGGCCGCCGATCCTCCTCTGCGACGAGCCCACGGGGAACCTCGACCGCCGGACCGCGGAGGGCGTGCGGGACCTGCTCTGGGACCTGAACCGGACGGAGCGGCAGTCGATGATCCTCGTGACGCACGACGCGGGGATCGCCGGGCAGGCGCACCGGACGCTGACGCTCGTCGATGGTAAGCTGGACGGCCGGACGGAAGCCGCATGAGGGCGCTGACGCTCCTCCTCGCGTTCGCGGCACTCGCGGGCTGCAAGAGCAGCCGCGAGCGGCCGGATCGCGACTACACGAGCGTGAACCGGGAGTCGGTGGACTTCCTGTTCGAGACGTTCCGCGAGGGGAACCGGATCCGGAAGCAGAACCTCAAACGGGATGTCGCGTTCAGCACGCGCGCTCAGATGAACAAGAGGGTCCGCAAGGACAGCGTGGCGGCCGCATGGGAGGCGTTCTGGGTCGAGGAGGACTTCAAGAGCATCGCCCGCGCGCGCGGGGCCGAGCGGAAGGGCGGGAAAGAGCGCCTCTACTCGATGCGGTTCGGCTTCCTCGACTCGGGGGACTGATCCCCTCTTGCCGGGGGCCCGGCCGACCGCCGCTCGCGCTCAGCGACCGAGCAGCTTGAACGCCTCCGGGTAGAGCCTTCTCCTGTAGTCCTCGGTGAAGCACCCCTCCGGATAGGCGTAGGGCGCGAGGAGCGCGAGCGTCGCCATCGCGGTCGAGAAGACCCTCCCGCCCGTCCGCCCCCAGATCCCCACGGGATCCCAGCTCCCGTCGGCGGCCTGGTGGGAGAGGAGCTCGCGCTCGAGCGGGTCTCGCCACCGTTCGCGGACGTGTTCGTAGGCGCGGCTGCCCCTCGCCTGCGCGACCACGAGTGCGCCCCAGTGCCAGTAGCACTCGTCGATGGCGAGGGGATGCTTCCATGCCGGCGGATGAGCCGTGATGCTGTGGAGACCCTTCAGCCCGGGTTCGGAGGAGAAGCCGCCCCCCGTGAGCAGCCGGACCCACACGCCCCCGGCAGTGCATGCCTGGTTCGTGTCGGGGTCCCGGAGCTTGCTCGCGGCGGCCTGCGCGGCGTCGCGGGCTTCCTCCTCCCTGCGACGCTGCTGCCTCTCCTCTTCGCTCTCCCGCAGACCAGCGAAGCGGGGCAGCGGGAACGGGAGCGGGGGCGGCTCGATCGTCTCCACGGCACCCGGCTCTCGCGGAGACGCAGGGTAACCTCCCGCGCTCCTGTAGCCCACCTGGCCGAAGTTCGGCTCGGTCATCTTGTCGATCCAGCGCAGCGCTCCCTCGTAGGCCCCGGGATCCCTGTGCAGCCCGGCCATCTCGCCCGCCTTTAGCGCCATGACCATCCACGTCGTGACGAACGTGTCGTTCTCGCCACCTCGCGGCTCGTAGCGCCAGCCCAGTTCCGGGTTGCGGGACAGCGATACGAATTTCAGGGCGTCCCGCGCGGCCCTCGCGATCCTGCTGTCCCGGGAGAAGCACGCCGCCTCGGCGAGGGCGGCGGTGGCGATGCCGTGCTGGACGAGGAACGCGCTCGTGGCCCGCGACCCGAGCACGCCGTCATCCCTCTGGGACGCGACCAGGGCGTCGAGCCCCCTGCGGACCACGGCGCCGTGGGCGGCGCTCGTGTCCGTCTCGCCGGCGGAGAGGAACGCCAGCAGCGCGAGCCCGGTCACGCCGGTGTCGCAGATCGGCGCGGAGCCCCAGCGGACGCCGTCCCAGTGGCCGTCGTTCTCTTGGGCTGCCGCGAGCCATCCGAGTGCACGCGCGACGGACGCGCGCAGGGCCTCGGGCGCGGCTGCAAACGCCGCCGACCGGCCAAGGACGAGCTCCGGGGACCCGGCGTCGAGAAGGCGGGCAAGCGCGTCGCGCGCCGCTGCCGCTGACTCCGGCACGCCGGCCGCCCGTACGAGGTCCGGGATCGCGGAACGGCCGCGGATGCCCATCTCCCCGATGCGCGACGCGGCAGCCGGGAGGCGGTCGAGGAGCGCCAGACAGAGCGGGAGCGGGTCCGGCCCGGGCTCGCCGCGCCGGGAGAGGGCGCACGCGGCCTCCATCCGCACGGCCGCGTCCGGATCGTCGCACGCGGCCCGAAGGGCTTCGGGAGCTTCGTCGAGATCGCCTAGGCGGCCGACCGCTCCTGCGCGCACCTGCGGGTCCTTGGCGACGGCCGCGTCGCGCAGCAGCCGGACCGCGTCAGCGCGATCCGGCCAAGATCCCGAGCCGACGAGGGCGAGGGCCGCGATGCGGACCGCCGCGTCGCCCTCCACGAGCCACCGGGCGATCGCGTTGCGCGCCTCCGCGGGAAGGAGGGCGAGCGCCTCCGGCCGGACCGCCCTCAGCACGGCGGGGCGGATTGCCGGCGGCGCGGCGATGAGTTCCGCGCCGAAGGCGGGCAAGGCGTCGTCCGGGAGCTGCCTCAGGGCCGCGACCAGGCGTGCCGAGCGCACGGGGCTCGCGCCGGCGAGCGCGGCGACCATCTCCGGGATGCTCTCGCGTGCGTGCGACGCAAGCGTGGCCGTCACGGCTTCCGCGACGCGATCCTCCGTGTCGTCCAGCATGGCGATGAGAGCGCGAGCCGCCGCCCGCCGATCCCGTGCCGTCGCGCCGAATGCCTGCGCGGCGGCGGCCCGCACCGCGGGCCGCTTGTCCCCGAGGCAGCCGCGGGCCGCCGCATTCAGGTCGGCGGGCGCTTCCCGGGCGGCGGAGAGCGCCAGCAGCGCGGCCTCGACGCGGAATGCGCTCTCCGCCTGCAGGTTCTTCCGGATCGGCGGGAATGCCG
>JAKLKT010000150.1 GCA_023150495.1 Planctomycetota bacterium | reverse complement strand
GCTCGGCGCGGCGTCCGGGCTCCTCCTGCTGCTCGGCCGCTTCGGCCGGCGGCCGCTGCTCCTCGCGGGCGGCGCGGGGTTCGTGCTGGCGCTCGGCCTCGTGGCGATCGGCGGCCTCATGGCGCCGGGTTCCTTCGCGCTCGCGCTCTCGGGCGCGGGGCTCCTGGGCTCGCTCGGGATCTACTTCTACCTCGCCCGGCGGGGAGCGTAGGACGGCCAGGGACGGGATCCGCTCCCCGCCGCGACGACCGCGGGGGCCCCTCCCCCCGCGCCCCCTGACCCCCCGCGTCCGCGGAGCCGGGCGGGGCCCTAACCCTCCAGCGAGCGGAGCATCGCCCGGGCGATCACCATCCGCTGGATCTCGCTCGTGCCCTCGCCGATCTCGCAGAGCTTCGCGTCGCGGAAGATCCGCTCGACCGGGTACTCGCGGCTGTAGCCGTTGCCGCCGAGCACCTGGATCGCGCTGTCGATCGCGCGCATCGCGGCCTCCGACGCGTAGAGCTTCGCGGCCGCCGCGGCGAAGCTCACGTCCTCGCCCCGGTCCTTCAGCGCCGCCGCGTGGTAGCAGGCGAGCCGCGCGGTGTGGACGCCGACCGCCATGTCCGCGAGCCGCTCCTGCATCGCGCCGAACTCGCCGATCGGCCTCCCGAACTGCTTCCGCTCCGCGGCGTACGGCAGCGCGACGTCGAGCGCACCCTGCGCGAGCCCGACCGCCATCGCGCCGATCGAGATGCGCCCCGAGTCGAGCGTCTTCATGAACTTCTTGAAGCCGGTCCCCTCCTCGCCGAGCCGGTTCTCGTCCGGCACGCGCGCGTTCTCGAACACGAGCTCGCGCGTGTCCGAGGCCCTGAGCCCGAGCTTGTCCTCGAGCACGCCGAGCTTGAGGCCCGGGTTCGGCCGCTCGATGATGAACGCGGTCACGCCCGCCGGCCCGGGCTTCCGCGGGTCGGTGCGCGCCGTGAAGATCACGGTCCCCGCGTGCGTCCCGTTCGTGCAGTAGACCTTCGTCCCGTTGACGATCCAGTCCTTGCCGTCGCGCACGGCCGTCGTCCGCGTCGAGCCCGCGTCCGACCCCGCCTCGGGCTCCGTCAGCCCGAACGCGCCGAGCATCTCGCCCGACGCGAGCTTCCGCAGGTACTTCTCCTTCTGGCGAGGCGTCCCGAACTCGTGGATCGGGTTCGTGCCGAGCGACGTGTGGGCAGCGCACGTGATCGAGGTCGTCCCGCACACGCGCGCGAGCTCCTCGATCGTGATCGTGTAGGCGAGGTAGTCGAGCCCGGCACCCCCCCACTCCTCCGGGAAGGGCACGCCGAGGAGCCCGAGCTCGCGCATCTCCGCGACGGTCTCGGTCGGGAACCGCTTCGTCTCGTCGATCTCCCGCGCGCGCGGCGCCACCTTCTCCGCGGCGTACCCCTGCACGAGCTCGCGGATCTCGTAGTGGTGGTCCTCGAAGAAGGGGATCCGGTCCTTGTACGTGATGGCTGCTTTCATGCGGAATGCGCGCGCCGGAGCGCGACCTCCCTCTGGATGTACTGGATGAGATCCGAAGTCCTTGTCCCCGGCCCGAAGAGCATGCCCACGCCCGCCGCCCGGAGCGCCTCGCGGTCCTTCTCCGGGATCACGCCGCCGCCGGTGAGCAGCACGTGCGAGAGGCCGTTCTCGCGGAGCAGATCGAGCACGCGCGGGAAGACCGTCATGTGCGCGCCCGAGAGGAGCGAGATGCCGATCGCGTCGACGTCCTCCTCCGACGCGGCCTTCACGATCATCTCGGGCGTCTGGCGGAGGCCCGTGTAGACGACCTCCATGCCCGCGTCCCGGAGCGCCTGCGCGACGACCTTCGCGCCGCGGTCGTGCCCGTCGAGGCCCGCCTTCGCCACGAGGACCCGGATGGGCCTCGGGCCCTTGGGGAGGGGGGCGCGGGGGGAGGGGGCGCTCATCGGAGGATCTCCTCCACGGTACTCCGCGCCGCGTCGAGGAGCGAGCGGCGCTTGCTCGCCGCCTCCCCCGCGCGCGCGTCGAGGAGCGCGTCCTGTCCCGCGAGCAGCCGCTCGGCGAGGAGCGCGTGGACGAGCGAGCGGAGCCTCCCCCGGAGCCCCCTCCGTCTCCGCTCCTCGAGGCGGCCCCCCTCGAGGAGCCACTTCCCGTGCGTCTCGAGCGCCTCGAAGAGCGGGGACGCGTCCTCGAGGCCGCGCGTGCGCACCACCGGCGGACGCCAGGGCGCGGGCGGCGCGCGGTCGAGCATCGCGTCGAGCGCCTCCACCATCGCCTCCGCGCCTTCCCGGTCGGCCTTGTTCACGCAGAGGACGTCGGCGATCTCGATGAGCCCCGCCTTCATCGCCTGCACGGCGTCGCCGGACTCCGGAGAGAGCACGACGGCCACGCTGTCGGCGGTCGCCGCGACCTCGATCTCCGTCTGCCCGACGCCCGCGGTCTCGACGAGCACGACGTCGAACCCCGCCGCGTCGAGGATGTCGAGCGCGAACGGCGCCGCCCGCGAGAGGCCGCCCGTGCTCCCGCGGCTCCCGAAGGAGCGGAAGAAGACCTTCGGGTCGTGCGCCTCGGCGCCCAGCCGGTGGCGGTCGCCGAGGAGCGCGCCGCCGGTGACCGGGCTCGACGGGTCCACGGCGAGGACGCCGACGCCGCGGCCCCCGGCGCGGTACGCCCGGATGACGCCGCTCGCGAGCGTGGACTTCCCGACGCCCGGGGGCCCCGTGATCCCGATGCGCCGGGCGCGGCCGGTGCTCCCCCAGAGCGCGTCAAGGAGCGCGAGCGCCTCGTCGTCCATCGCCTCCACGCAGGTGAGCCCGCGGCCGAGCGCGCGCCGGTCGCCGCGGAGGATCGCACTGGCGTCGGGCGGGCGGGGCGTCTTGCTCATTCGCGCAGCAGGTGTCGCGCGATGACGACCTTCTGGATCTCGGTCGTGCCCTCGTAGATCTCGGTGATCCTCGCGTCGCGGAAGTAGCGCTCGACCGGGAAGTCGGCGCAGTAGCCGGCGCCGCCGTGGACCTGCACCGCCTGGGTCGCGCACCAGTTCGCCGACTGCGACGCGAAGAGCTTCGCCTCCGCCGCCTCGAGGCCGTGGGGCTTGCCCGCGTCCCGGAGCGTCGCCGCGCGGAAGATGAGCAGGCGCGCGGCGTCGATCCGGAGCTTCATCTCCGCGAGCTTCCACTGGATCGCCTGGAATTCGCCGATCGGCTTGTCGAACTGCTTCCGCTCCCGCGCGTACTTGACCGACGCCTCGAGGCAGGCCTCCATGATCCCGAGCGCCTGGCAGGCGATCCCGATCCGCCCGCCGTCCAGCGTGTGGAGCGCCACCTTGAACCCCTGGTTCAGCTCGCCGAGGAGGTTCGACGCGGGGACCTTGCACTTGTCGAAGTGGATCTGGACGGTCGAGGAGGAGCGGATCCCGAGCTTCGGCTCCTTCTTGCCGACGGTGAGCCCCTTCCACGCGCGCTCGGCAACGAAGGCGGAGACGCCCTTGTTGCCCTCGCCGCCGGTGCGGGCGAAGAGGATGTAGACGTCGGCGTGGTCGCCGCTCGTGATCCAGGCCTTGGAGCCGGTGACGACGTAGTGGTCGCCGTCGCGGACGGCCTTGCACGTGAGGCTGCCGGCGTCGGAGCCGGAGCCGGTCTCGGACAGCGCGTAGGCGCCGAGCAGCTCGCCCGAGGCGAGCCGGGGCAGGTACTTGCGCTTCAGCTCCTCGCTCCCCCACGAGTTGATGCAGGACGAGCAGAGCGAGTTGTGGACGGAGAGGGTGACGCCGACCGACGCGTCGGCCTTGTTGACCTCGATGAGCGAGAGGCAGAGGGCCATGTTGCCGAGCCCCGAACCCCCGTACTTCTCGGGCACGAGGAGGCCCATGAGGCCGAGCACGCCCGCCTTCCGGACGGCCTCGACCGGGAACTCCTCCTTCCTGTCGCGCTCCGCCGCTCCGGGCGCGCAGACGTCCTTGGCGAAGTCCCTCGCGAGGTCGCGGATCGCGACCAGTTCCTCTCTCAGGTCGAAGTCCATCGGCTTATGCGTAGGTGTAGAAGCCCCGCCCGCTAGAGGGCAGGGACGGTACTTGTCGTCCCCGAGGTCCTTGTGGAGCACCTCGAGGATCGCGAGGCAGACGTCGAGGCCGATGAAGTCCGCGAGCTGGAGGGGGCCCATCGGGTGCGCCATCCCGAGCTTCATGACGGTGTCGATCGCCTCCGCGGTCCCGACCCCCTCGTGGAGGCAGAAGATCGCCTCGTTGATCATCGGGAGGAGCACCCGGTTGCTCACGAAGCCGGGCGAGTCCTTCACCTCGACGGGCGTCTTGTCGAGGCCCTTCGCGAGGTCCATGACCCGCGCGGTCGTCGCGTCGGACGTGTCGTGCCCGCGGATGATCTCGACGAGCTTCATCATCGGCACCGGGTTCATGAAGTGCATCCCGATGACCTTGTCGGGCCGCTTCGTCGCGGCCGCGATCTTCGTGACCCAGATCGACGACGTGTTCGTGGCGAGGATCGCGTCCTTCCGGACGGCCGCGTCGAGATCGCGGAAGAGCTTCTCCTTCACGGCCGCGTTCTCGACGATCGCCTCGACGACGAGCTCCGCCTCCGCGAGGTCCTTCACCGAGGTGGACGGGCGGATGCGGCCGAGCACGGCCTGAGCCTCGTCCGCCGTCATCTTCTCCTTCTTGACGATCCGGTCGAGGCTCCCCTTGATCGCGTCCACGCCGCGCTTGACCGCGGCCATGTCCACGTCCACGAGGACGACCGGGTGCTTGTACATGGAGAACACCTGGGCGATGCCGTTGCCCATGGTGCCGCTGCCGACGACCCCGAGCATCAGACGCGCTCCACCGAGAGGGCCACCGCGTTCCCGCCGCCGAGGCAGAGGGTCGCGAGGCCGGTCTTGGCGTTCCGGTCCGCCATCGCGTGGAGGAGCGTGACGAGGATCCGGCAGCCGGAGGCGCCGATCGGGTGGCCGAGCGCCACCGCGCCCCCGTGCACGTTGACGCGCTCCGGGTCGAGCTTCAGCTTCGTCGTCACCGCGCAGGCCTGCGAGCTGAACGCCTCGTTGAGCTCGACGAGGTCGTAGTCGTCGACCGTGGTGCCGCGGATCGCGTTGAGCTTCTTCACGGCCTCGATCGGCGCCATCATGACCCACTTGGGCTCGACTCCGCCGGTCGCGTAGCCGGTGATCCGGGCGAGAGGCTTGAGGCCGAGGGACTTCGCCCTCCCCTCCTCCATCACGACCACCGCCGCCGCGCCGTCCGAGATCTGCGACGCGTTGCCGGCGGTCACCGAGCCGTCCGCCGCGAAGGCGGGCTTCAGCTTTCCGAGCGTGTCGGGCGTGGTGTCGGTGCGGACGCCCTCGTCCTGCTTCACGACGACCGGCGGCCCCTTCCGCTGCGGGATCTCGACCGGCACGATCTCCCGGTCGAACTTGCCCGCCGCCGCGGCGGCCGCGGCCTTCCGGTGCGACATCGTCGCGAACTCGTCCTGGTGCTTCCGCGTGACGCCGTGCTCCCTCGCGACGAGTTCCGCGGTGTTCCCCATGTGGTAGTTCTCGTAGACGTCCCAGAGGCCGTCCGCCACCATCACGTCGGTGAGCTCGTCGTGGCCGAGGCGCACGCCCTGCCGCGCCTTGCGCAGCAGGTAGGGCGCGTTGGTCATCGACTCCATGCCGCCCGCGACGTAGCACGTCCCGTCGCCCGCGCGGATCGCCTGCGCGGCGAGCGCCACGGCCTTGAGGCCGGAGCCGCACACCTTGTTCACCGTGAAGGCCGCGATCGCGGGCGGGAAACCCGCCTTGAGCGCCGCCTGGCGCGCCGGGTTCTGGCCGACGCCCGCCTGGAGGACGTTGCCGAGGATGACCTCGTCGACGTCCTTGCTGGCCACTCCGGCCCGCGCGAGCGCCGCCTTGACGGCCACGGCGCCGAGCTCGGGCGCGGCGAAGGGGGAGAGCCCCCCGAGGAACTTGCCGATCGCGGTCCGCGCCGCGCCGACGATCACTGCCTGTTTCATGTGGGCCTCCGCGGTGTAGCAGGGGCAGCCCCAATACTGTGGCCCCCCCGGGGAACACGGTCAAGTTAACCGGTGGGCGAAGGCGTCGCGCCATGAGGCGGAGGGGTGGGGCTCCGGGGAGGGGGCGCTGCCCTGCCCCCCGCGCCCCCCTGGTTCCTACGGCAGGTTCGAGTGGATCCGCTCCATGTCCTCGACGGTCTTGTTGAGCTCCGCCATGAGGAGGAGCACGACATGGTCGAGGTAGAGGAGGAGCGCCTGCTCGAAGAGGGATCCCATCGGCTGAGCCGTCTCGCTCTTCGCCGCCTCGAGGGGCAGCCGCACGACGAGATCCGCCTTGAGCACCTCGGGCCTGCCCACCACGGCGGCCACGCGCGCCTTCTCGCGGTGGGCGAGCTTGACGATGTGGTGGAGGATCGGCGACCGGCCGGTGCGCGAGCACTGGATCAGGAGGTCGCCCTTGCGGATCGCCGGGGTCGTCGTGTCGCCGACGATCGTGGCGTCGCGGTCCAGCTGCACGAGCCGCATCCCGAACATGCGCGCCACGAGGCCCGACCGGCCGAGGCCGTACATGAAGACCCGGTTCGCGTCCCGGATCGCCTCGACGAAGCCTCGCGTCTCGGCCTCGGGCACCGCCTCGAGGATCCGCTGGAGGTCCTTCAGGATGCCGCGCACTGGACGCGGGATTCTAGCCGAGTTATCCGGTGGGTGCAGTGACTGCCTTCGCGAGCGGCTTCGTCCTCTTCCGGCGGGAGACGCCCTTCCGCTACCTCACGCTCCGGAACGCCCGGCACGGCGACATCGGGCTCCCCAAGGGGCATCTCGAGCCCGGCGAGGGGGCGATCGAGGCTGCGCTGCGCGAGACGGCCGAGGAGACCGGGATCACGGAGGTCCGGCCGAACCGCTGGTTCCTGAGGACGGTCCGCTACCCCTCGGGCGGCGGGATGAAGGAGGTCGCCTACTTCGCCGCGGAGACCTCCGCGCGCGAGGTGCGTCTCTCGAAGGAGCACGACGTCTCGGAGTGGCGGGACCTCGACGGGACGATCGCGGCGATCCGGCACGGGAACCTCCGCGCCGTCGTACGCGACGCCGCGATCTTCATGAAGGACCCGATCCTCAGGCGCGGGCTCTCGCCGCGGGAGGCGAGGGACCTCCTCGCGTCCCGCGTCGCGGAGAACATCGTCGCGCACACGGCGGAGGTGGCGGCGATGGCGAGGGTCATCGGGGAGGGCTCCGGGAACCCCGACTACGTCGAGGCGGCGGCGTGGCTCCACGACATCGGCCGCGCGGTGGCGCACGACGACCGCCATCCGCTCGAGGGGTTCCGGATGGTCGTCGCGCTCGGGCACCCCGGCTACGCGCCGCCCTGCCTCTCGCACTACACGAAGGGCGAGCCGGACCCGAAGGGCCCCCGCTACCGCGAGATGAGCGAGGCGTGCGACCTCGAGACGTTCGACGAGGCCGAGCGGGCGATCGCGCTCGCCGACGCGCTCGCGGCGGGCGCGAGGCGCGTGACGCTCGAGGAGCGGTACGAGGATCTCGCGCGGCGCTACGGCGCGTCGCCCTTCCTCGAGAGGAACCTCGCGATCTGCCGGCGGCTGAAGGCGGACTTCGAGGCTCGCACGGGGAAGGACCTCTACGGCCTGCTCGGGATCCGGTAGCGCCCCGGAGCCCCCACGGATTCGCGCCGCGGAGGTTACGCTCTTCCCCGTGAAGGAGTTCGAGGAAGCCGTCGCGCGCGTCGCCTCGAGGGCGGGCCTGCCCATCGAGCTCGCGCGGGGCGCCGTCACCGTGCCGAAGGAGCGCGACCGGGGCGACCTCTCGCTGCCGTGCTTCCCGTTCGCGAAGGCGCTGGGGCAGCCTCCGCCTCTGGTCGCCGCGCGCGTCGCGAAGGCGTTTGAGCCCGACGAGTGGCTCCTCTCCGCCGAGGCGCAGGGGCCGTTCGTCAACTTCCGCGTCAACCGGAAGGCGTTCTCGGAGCGCACGCTCGGCGCGGTCGGCGCCGACTACGGGAAGTCGCGCGAGGGCGCCGGGAAGACGGTCGTCATCGACTACGGGTCGCCGAACCTCGCGAAGCCGCTGCTCTTCCACCACCTGCGTTCGGCGGTGATCGGGCAGGCGCTCAGCAACCTCTTCCGCTGGCGCGGCTACCGGGTCGTCGGGCTCAACTACCTCGGCGACGTCGGCACCGCGCTCGGGAAGCTGATGGTCGGGATCGAGGCCTCGGGCGAGCCGAGGACGATCGACGAGTACAAGCGGACGTACGTCGAGGGGTCGAGGGCCTGCGCCGGGGATCCCGCGAAGATGGACCGCGCCCGCGAGTGGGCGAAGCGGCTCGAGGAGGACGACCCGGAGGCGCTCCGGCACTGGGAGAAGGCGCGGGATCTCTCGCTCCGCGCCTTCGCCGAGGTCTACGACCGGCTCGGCGTCCGGCACGACGTCGTCGACGGCGAGCGGATGTACGTCAAGCGCGCGCAGGAGATGGTCGACCGGCTCCTCGCGGCGCGGCTGGCGGAGGAGTCGGACGGGGGCGTCGTGATCCCGACCGGCGGGAAGACGCCCTTCCTCGTCCGGAAGAGCGACGGCACGACCCTCTACGGAACGCGCGACATCGTCGCCGCGATCGACCGGTTCGACCGGTTCGGGTTCGAGCGGATGCTCTACGTCGTGGACGTGGCGCAGGAGCAGCACTTCCAGCAGCTCTTCGTGTCCCTGGAACGCATCGGGTGCGAGTGGGCGTCGCGGTGCCAGCACGTGGCCTTCGGCCAGGTGCTCGTCGGCGGCAGCCGCGCGAAGACGCGCGAGGGCGAGAGCGTCGAGCTGATCGACGTCCTGCGCGAGGGCGAGAAGCGCGCGCTCGCCGTCGTCGAGGAGAAGAACGCGGCGCTCCGGGACAAGGAGTCCGTGGCGCGGGCCGTGGGCACCGCCGCGGTGATCTTCTGCGACGTCGGCTTCCCGATCCGCAAGAACATCCACTTCGACTGGGACGAGATCCTCTCGTTCGACGGGCGGACGGGCCCCTACCTCCAGTACGTCCACGCGAGCGCCTGCTCGATCCTCCGGAAGGGCGGCGGCGCGCCCGCGGCGTGGGACGCCTCGCGTATCTCCCACGACCTCGAGTGGGACCTCGTGCGGCGGATCGCGGAGCTTCCCGCGACCGTCGGGCGGGCGGCGGCCGAGTGCGAGCCGTCGCATCTCTCCGGGCTCCTCTACGACCTCGCGCGCGAGTTCCGCTCGTACCACACCGCGGGCGCGCGGGATGCCTCGCTCCGGGTGCTCACCGACGACCCGGCGACCCGCGCCGCGCGCCTGAAGCTCACCGACGCCGTCCGCACGACCTTGGCCGTCGGCCTCCGGCTCCTCGGCATCGAGCCGCTCGAGGAGATGTAGCCGTCCCAAGTCGTTCCTGCCGCACGACTTACGATCCCCTCTGCCGCGCAGCCTCCCCTCAACCGCGGAGGTCCTTGGAGCCGATAAGCAGGCGTGAGCGTCGTCCTCGAGGAGATCGTCCGGGTCCGGCCGCGCCCCGACCCGCTGCCTAAGAAGGGCCTCGCGTGGTGGACGGCGCACGCGCCCTGGGTCCTCGGGGCCGCGGCGCTCCTCGTGGCACTCCTCGCGCTCCGGGGCCGGGACCTCGGATTCGTCGCGTGCGGCGCGAGCGTCGCGCTTCTCCTCTCCGCGCTGGCGCGCGTGTCGCTCCACGTCTTCTGCAAGGTCGCGCACCTCTCGTGCGGCGTCCTCGCGCTCGGCATCCTCGACGGCGCCGAGGTCGCGGGGTCGTACGTGGCCGGCGCGGGCGCGCTCGCGGTCGCCGCGCTCCTCGCGCGGTCGTTCGCACGGATCGTGCACCCGGAGGTCGCGCCGCTCGCGGGGAGACTGCCGTGGATCTTCCCCACGTCGCTCCGCGGCGCGGCGATCCGGTTCGGAGCGGCGGGGCTCGCGGCGGGCGTCCCGCTCGCGTTCCTCGGGCCGACGCCCGTGCTGCGGGTGATCGGCATCGCGATGCTGCCGCTCGCGCTCCGCGCATACCTGCTGACGCTCCTCGAGGAGCGGACGGCACGCGCGATCTGGTCTCTCGCGGTCGCGATCGAGCTGCTTCTGCTCGTCGCGCTCGCGACGTCGCACGGGCCGCTCGGCGCGGCGTGGGCGGCGGTCGTGGCGGAGATGGCGCTCTTCGGCGGGGCGGCGTTCGTGGTCGCGCGCCGCACCGGCGTGGCTCCGCTCGCGCAGCTCCAGCTCGGCGGGCTCGCATGCGCGATGGTCCTCGTCCTGTTCCTGACGCTCCGGGGAGATGCCGACTTCCTGCTGCTCGGCGGGATCGTCGTGGGCGTCCTCGCCGGCGCCCTCTTCTGGCCGCGTCCGCCCTCGCGGCGCTGACTACGGCGAAGAGGCCCGCCATGCTGACCGCCGCTGGCGGTCAGAAGTCGAAGAAGAGGTTCAGGCCGACCTGCGGCAGGAACTCGGTACCGAGGTTGCCTTCGCCGTCGGCGAGCGTGAGCGTCGCCTCGGGGCCGATCCACCAGCGTTCGCCGAGCCTCCACTCGTAGCCGACGCCGCCGTAGGCACCGAAGTAATCCCCCGGATCGTCGATCATCGCGGGATCGCCGTTCGCGCGGAACCACTGGAGCCCGTACCTGAAAAAAAGATGGTTGTCGTGGCCGGGGGAGAGCACCTGCTTCACCCCCATCTGCACCTGGTAGAAGCCGCCGTCCTGCGTGGCGGAGTCGTCGCCCGCCTCGACGACCGCGCGCAGCTCGAACGCGAAGTCGTACTTGTCGGAGGACTTCGCGAACCACTGCCCGGCCGTCACCTGCCCGCCGACCGAAGGCACCCCGACGACGCCGACGCCGCCGTAGAGGTCGCTCTCGCGCGGGGGCGCGACGCGGGAACGGCAGCCGACGAGGAGGAGCGCGAGGAGGACGATCGCCCGCATCCTCCCGATGATGCACTTCGCAACGGACCGAATCCCGCCTCCGCCGCCCGGCGGCGGGCGAACCGAGGGGGCTCCGGGGGCGCCGCCCGCCGCGCGAGCCCCGGCGCGGCGGCCCGTTCACGTCGCGAGCAGC
>JAKLKT010000149.1 GCA_023150495.1 Planctomycetota bacterium | reverse complement strand
GCTCGCGGCGATGCGCGCGTGGTTCGACGGCGCGCGCAAGGAGTACGCGGGCGGCGCGCGCGCGGACGACGTGCGCCGGGCCGTCGCGGAGAACGACGAGGCCGCGCTCGAGCGGATGGGCGCCACCGCCGTGCCCGCGCTCGTCGGGATCGCGCTCGGTGACGACGAGGCGACGCGCGACGCCGCGGCATCCTGGCTGTCGCGGGTCGCGCGCCTGCCCGAGGAGGGCAGCGAGAAGGCACGGATCCTGAACGGGATGATCCGGACCCTTGCATGGAAGCCGTCAGACCCGCCGGTCGCGAAGGAGGGCGCCGCGGCCGCGCTCCGCACGTGGTGGGACGGCGCCTCGTCGCGGTGGGACTACGGCGGTGCCCGGAAGCTCCGCGTGCTCTTCCTCGAGACCCAGTTCGCGACCTACTGGGGCAATCTCCTACGCTTCGACTTCGGCAACTCGCTGGTCCACAAGGTACCGGTGATGACCCTCGTCCTCGAGAGGCTCAAGTACTCACTCACGCTCGCGCTCTCGTCGCTGCTGCTCGCATATCTCGTGTCGGTGCCCATCGGCATCGCGAGCGCGAAATTCCACGGCAGCTGGGGGGAACGCGGGGTCGGGCTCGTCCTCTTCGCGCTCTACTCGCTCCCGTCGTTCTACGTGGCGACGCTTGCGGTCCAACACCTCGCGGAGGGCCAACCCTACTCGATCGAGATCATCCCGCCAGACCGGTTCGAGAGCATGGAGGCGTGGAGGCTGCCCTCGTGGGAGTGGCTCAAGGACATCGCGTGGCACATCCTCGCGCCCATCTTCTGCATGACCTACGGGTCGTTCGCCGCGCTCAGTCGCTACGCCAAGGGAGGCGTTCTCCACGTGATCCGGAGCGACTATGTCCGGACGGCGCGGGCGAAGGGTCTGGGCGAGTTCACGGTCACCGTCAAACATGCGGCCCGAAACGGCATCATCCCGATCATCACGCTGCTCGGGACCACGCTCCCGGTCATCGTCGGCGGGAGCTTCGTCATCGAGTGGATCTTCTCCATCCCCGGCTTCGGACTCCTGACGATCCAGTCGATCGGCGCCCGCGATTTCAACGTGATCGTCGGCGTGCAGCTGATCGTCGCGATCCTGACCATGATCGGCATCCTCGTTTCCGACCTCCTCTACGCGATCGCCGACCCGAGGATCAGCCTCTCATGAGCGCCCCGGAGAAGACCTACTGGGACATCGTCCGGACGCAGTTCGGGAAGAACCGGATGGCCGTCTGGGCGCTCCGGCTGCTCGCCTTCCTCTTCGTCTTCGCGATCTTCGCGCCCGTGCTCTGCACCAGCTCGCCCTTCTACGTCTCCTTGGCCGAAGGGCATCCGGAGGCGGCGCGCGTGCCACGATTCCCGTGGCTCGTGGACCTGTTTGACCAGAACAGGTTCCCGAGCGCCGTCGATCTCTTCTTCAACCTGCTGCTCGTGCTCTTCGTGCCGGGTCTCGTGGTCCTGCTCTCCACCCGCGGACGTACGCGCCGGCGGGCGCTCGCCGGGCTCGCGGCTCCCCTCGTCGGCTCCTACCTGCTGATCCTCCTCGGGCCACTGCGTTACTCGAAGCCGAAGATCGACTATCTCGAGGTGCGCGCGCCCGAACTGGAGCTGGTCGTCTCCGACGTGAAGCTTCGGATTCTCGGGAAGAGGCTCGCGGAGTCCCAGTCGCTGGTCCGGTCGGCCGAGATCCGCCTCGGCGACGCGGAGATGACAGGCGCGGCACGCTCCAACGCCGAGGCCGACCGCCTCGCGGCCCAGGATCAGACCGAGACGGCGCAGCGGCAGATCCGCCACTGGGAGGCCCGGCGCGCTGCTGCCCTGAAGCTCCGGGATGACCCGAGCCGCGCGTACACGATGGTGCTCCCCCCGATCGGGTACCACCACGACGACAACGACGAGGACCGAATCGTCGAGGCGCCGACGCTCGCGGGAGGATGGGGAACATGGCACCTGCTCGGCACCGACCGCAACGGGCGCGACGTGTTCGCGCTGATCCTCTACGGCACCCGCATCTCGCTTACGATCGGCCTCGTCGCGGTCTCGATCTACTGCACGATCGGGACGATCATCGGCTCGCTCATGGGCTACTTCGGACGATGGGTGGACATGCTCGGGTCGCGCCTGATCGAGATCATGCTCTGCTTCCCTACGTTCGCGTTCATCCTGATCCTCGTCGCGGTGACGGGCCAAACGAACATCTTCATGATCATGTTCGCGATCGGGATCATCGGGTGGACGGGCGCGGCGCGGCTCATCCGGGGCCAGTTCCTCTCAGAGCGCGGCCTCGACTACGTCTTCGCGGCCCGCGCGCTCGGCATCCCGCAACGGCGCATCGTGTTCAAGCACATCCTCCCGAACGCGATCCACCCGATCTTCGTGACCGCCACGTTCGGCGTGGCCTCCGCGATCCTGCTCGAGTCCGGCCTCGCCTTCCTCGGCCTCGGCGACCCGGAAGTCCCGTCCTGGGGGCAGGTCCTCCTCCAGGGCCGCGAGACGAAGGAGGCGTGGCTCATCCACAGCCCCGGCTTCGCGATCTTCTTCACCGTCACGATCCTCAATCTCGTCGGCGAGGGGCTCCGAGACGCCCTCGATCCGAAACTGCGGCAATAATGTCCCGCGTGCGGCGACCCTCCCTCCTCCTCGCGCTCCTCCTCCTTCCCGCCTGCAGCCCGGAGTACGACTTCGTCCGGCCCGAGCGGTTCGCCGTGGCGGGCGAACGCGGCGACGGGCAGGTCGTCGTCTCCGACCAGCCCGCCCTCCAGATCGCGGTGAAGATGGCGTCGGACTCCCTGGACTTCGACCCGACGACCGTCCTCCGCCTCGTCGTCAACGGCGTCGACCGCACGATCGACATGACCATCGGCGGCGAGTACGCCGTCCTCACGCTCGACCCCCCGCCCGTCGGCGTGCCGCAGATCGCGGAGGTCTACCTCCAGACGGGCGGCGGCGTGATCGACACCGCGACCTACGAGGCGCGGCCCTACACCGGGCCCACGCTCGCGAGCGTGGTGCCCGACACCGCGCAGGAGGGCGCGACGGTGACGATCAACGGCAACGGCTTCGCTGCGGGCGCCTTGCGCGTCTTCTTCGGGGGGGTGGAGGGGGCCGTTGTCTCCTCGACCGACACGACGATCACCGCCACGGTGCCGACGGGCGCCGTGCCCGGGCTCCTGCACGTCGCGGTCGGCCCCGACGCGGCCGTCGGGCTCGTGCCCTTCCTGCCGGTGGACGGCACGGGCGCGCCGCTCCCGCAGCCGACCGACACCCACATCTTCTACGTCGCGCCGTCGCGCGGGCCGGTCGAGACCGTCTGCACGGTCGCCGGCATCCTCATCTCCGAGGACGCGATCCCGCGGATCAACGACCGGAAGGCGAAGCGGGTCTTCAACATCCGCACGGTCAACTTCCCGCTCGTCGGCGACGTCATCGTCTGCTACGCGGTCGTCGATCCCTACACGGACCCGGGCACGGACATCTTCGAACTGCTCGACGACGGCGAATCGAACGAGCTGCCGTTCACGGTGGAATGATGGACGCGATCTGGAAGCACCTCGACCCGGTCCTCGCGCACCTCGCGCAGTGCGACCTCGCCGACAAGGCCGCGACCGAGCGCTCCCTCGCGGCGCGCTTCGGCGACCTGCCGGAGCTCCGGAAGCTCTGCCGGGAGCACGCGAACGAGCTCTGCCCCAAGGAGGCGGGATCGACGCGCTTCGGCCGCCTCGCGAAGGAGAGGAGCGGCTTCTCGGTCGACTGCGTCCTCTCGCGCGGCAAGGGGATGCGCCACACGCACCCCGCGGGCGAGATCAACTTCTGCTTCGCGCACGAGGGCAAGCCGACCTTCGACGGCGACCCGCCGGGCTGGATCGTCTACCCGCCCGGGACGACCCACCCCGCGAACGTCGAAGGCGGCGCGATGTTCATGATCTACTTCCTGCCGGGCGGGAAGATCGAGTGGCACAAGGGGTAGCCCCCGGAGCCCCCCCATTGACCACGCTCGAGGAGTTCCTCTCGGAGGCGCGGCAGCGCGGCGCGTCGGACCTCCACCTCTCCGCCGGCGCCGTCCCCTACGTGCGCGTCGAGGGCGGGATCACGCGCCTCCCGCGCGAGGAGATCGGCACGGAGGAGGCGGACGCGCTCGCGGCCGCGTGCGCGAGGCTCGGCGGCGTCGAGCCCGGGAACGACGTGGACTTCTGCTTCGAGACGAAGGACGTCGGCCGGTTCCGCGTCAACCTCCACCGCCACGCGCGGGGTGCCGCGCTCTCGATCAAGTGCATCCCGCTCGCGGTCCAGCCGCTCGCGGAGCTCGGGCTCCCGGAGTCGCTCAACGAGGCGACGTGGTTCCGCACGGGTATGGTGCTCGCGACCGGGCCCGCCGGCTGCGGCAAGACCTGCACGCTCGCGGCGCTGCTCCAGCAGGTGAACCGGTCGCGCAAGGAGCACATCGTCACGATCGAGGACCCGATCGAGTTCGTCTTCCCGAGCGAGGGGTGCAACGTGACCCAGCGGCAGGTCGGGCCGCACACGCGCTCCTTCTCGCGCGCGCTGCGCGCCGCGCTGCGCGAGGACCCGAACGTGATCCTCGTCTCGGAGCTGCGCGACGTTGAGACGATCCGCACCGCGGTCGTCGCCGCGGAGACCGGCCACCTCGTCCTCGGCACGCTGCACACGCGCGACGCCGCGTCGACCGTGAGCCGGCTCATCGACGTCTTCCCGCCCGCGGAGCAGGACCAGATCCGCACGATGATCGCGGCGTCGCTCCGCACGGTGATCTCGCAGCGGCTGCTGCCGCGCGTCGGCGGGGGCCGCCGCGTGCCCGCGTACGAGATCCTCCAGGTGACGCCCGCGGTCGCCCACGTGATCCGCGACGGCCGAACGCACCAGATCCCCTCGCAGCTCCAGACGGGCCGGCGGCAGGGGATGATCGACCTCGACGCGCGGCTCCAGGAGATGGTCGCGGAGGGGCTCATCGACCGCGCGACGGCCGCACGCCACGCGAAGAACCGGAAGAGGTTCGAGGATGCCCCGTAAGCCCATCCCGCACGTGGACGACCTGCTCCGGCAGGTGGTCGAGAGGTCGGGATCCGACCTGCACCTCCTCGACGGTCTCCCGCCGAAGGTGCGCGTGCACGGCGCGCTCGAGCCGCTCGACGCGCCCTCCGCGCCGGTCGAGAAGCTCATCGCGCCGATCCTCGACGAGCGGCACAGGGGGATCTTCGAGCGGTTCGGCGAGACCGACCTCGCGTACGCCGTCGAGGGCGCCGGCCGCTTCCGCGTGAACGTCTTCCGCCACCAGGGCGGGATCGGCGCCGTCTTCCGGCTCATCCCGCGGCACATCCCGACGCTCGACGAGCTGAGCCTGCCGCCGGAGGTCGCGCGCTTCGCGGACGTGCAGAGCGGGCTCGTGCTCGTCACCGGACCGACGGGCAGCGGCAAGAGCAGCACGCTCGCCGCGCTCCTCGCGATGATCAACCTGCGGGAGAAGCGGCACATCGTGACGATCGAGGACCCGATCGAGTACATGCACATCGATGTCGAGTCGACGTTCACGCAGCGCGAGGTGGGACGCGACTCGGACTCGTTCGCGGCGGCGCTGCGGTCGGCGGCGCGGCAGGACCCGGACCTGCTCCTCGTCGGCGAGATGCGCGACAAGGAGACGATCCACTCGGCGCTCACGCTCGCGGAGATGGGCATGCTCGTCTTCAGCACGCTCCACACGAACAGCGCGGGCCGGACGATCGACCGGATCGTCGAGGTCTTCCCGGAGGAGCAGCAGCTCCAGATCCGCTCGATGCTCGCGGAGTCGCTCCAGGGCGTGCTCTCGCAGATCCTCTGCCGGCGCTCGGACGTCGAGGGGCGGATCCCCGCGACCGAGCTCCTCTTCACCTCCACCGCGCTGAAGAGCGTGATCCGCGAGGGCGCGGCGCACAAGATCGAGTCGATGCTCCAGGCCGGCAGGGCCGAGGGCATGCACCGGATGGACGACTCGCTCTTCCGCCTCGCGAGCGAGGGCATGATCTCGGGCGAGGAGGCCTACCGGAAGGCGAGCGACAAGGCCCGCTTCGGGAGGTTCGTGAACGAGTAGGGAGGGGGCCGGGGGGAGGGACTACCGCCGCCCCGCCAGCCAACTCTCGACGCGCTGCTGCAGGGTCCGCACGTCGATCCCGAGCGCCTGCGGCACGGCCTCGTGGAACGGGACCTTCTTCTCGCCGATCGCGCGCAGGAGGGCCGGCGCCTTGTCCGCCTGCGCCTCGAGCAGGTACGCCGCGAGCACGTACGAGAAGACGAGGTCGGCCGCGTCCATCAGGTTGACGTCCTTCGACATCATCTCGACGAGATCCGGGCACTTCCGGTCGCGCACGAGGTGGCGCGCGACCTCGAACCAGTCGGCGTCGGCCGCCTGGATCCTCGCGAACAGCTCCGCCTTCTCCCGCCGGTCGTCGCGTGCGTAGTCCGACGGGTGGATCGTGTAGGTCGTGTGCGTGCCCGTGAGCAGCTCCGTCAGGTAGAGCCCGATCCCCTCGTAGGCCCACCCGTGCTTCGCGGTGATGCCGAAGGCGCGGAGCATGAGCGCCGCGGTCGGCTGGCGCGCGGCGTACTCGAGGCGCGTCGCGGCCTGCGCGTGGACCGCGAGGAGGACGCTCGTCCTCGGCAGCCACGCCGAGGCGACCTCCCACGCGAACTTCCGGAACTCGGGCTTGCAGCCCGGGTGGCGCTCGAGGACGGCGTGGAAGTCCTTCCGTTCGGCCATCACGTAGCAGACCTGGCCCGGTCGCGGCGCCACGGCGACCCCGAAGCACGCCTCGAAGAGCGGCGCCGTGGCCGTCGCGATGACGGCGGCCTTCCTCGCCTCCTCGAGTCCGGTCGTCGCGACGACGCGCCACGTCTCCGTCTCGACCGCGTCCGTCCACGCGACGCCGAGCTGCGCGTCCTGCCCGACCTCGACGCGATCCGGCTCGGGCACCGCGTCGAGCGCGGCACGGGCCGCCCGCGCGAGCTCGCGCCGCCGTTCCGCCGCGGCGACGACGTCCGCGGCG
>JAKLKT010000148.1 GCA_023150495.1 Planctomycetota bacterium | reverse complement strand
AGTCGGCGGAGGAGGAGCGCCGGTCGCTGCGCATGATGCTGCGCGGCGTGCGCAAGCTCCAGATCGGGCTCTGCCCGCCGCCGCGGATCACGCTCGACACCGGCGAGGCGGCCTGCGCGAGCGCGCCCTGCGAGCACGCGACCGGCGACTACCTGGACGTGCTGCCGCTCGGGCGGGAGAGGACGGCGCTGCTCGTGGGCGACGTCTCGGGCCACGGCGTGGAGGCGGCCTTCTTCGTGTTCACGGCGCGGGCGATGGTGCGGTGGGGCCTCGGGGAGGGAGGGGCGATCGGGGAGGTGGTCGCGCGGATGAACCGCCTCCTCTGCCGCGACATGGCCGACGGGCGGTTCCTCACGCTCTTCGCGGCCGTGCACGACGCCGCGAGGGGCGTCCTCGAGTACGTGAACGCGGGTCACGTGCCCCCGCTCGTCGGCGGGCCGGGAGGGGTGCGCGACCTCGGGGGCGGCGGCCTGCCCCTCGGCCTCGTGGAAGACGCCCGTCACGAGGTGCGCCGCGAGCCCTTCGGCGCCTCCGACTTCCTCTTCGCCTTCACCGACGGGCTCACCGAGGCGCGGGACCGCTCGGGCGAGTTCCTCGGGACCGGCCGGGTGGCCGCGACGCTCGCGCAACGCATCGCGGCGCGGCCCCGGGAGCAGCTCCGCGCGGTCACGGACGCGCTGATCGCGTTCGCGGGCGAGGATGCGACGAGGGACGACCTGACGCTGCTCGCGTACCGGCCGCGCCCGCGCTAGCTCAGGAGCCGCCGGCCCGGCGGCTGATCTCGGCCATGACGCCGAGCTGCTCGTCGAGGAGCCGGCGGTAGTCGAGCGCCTCGCGCACCGTGCGGATCAGGTCGGCGTCGTCCCAGGGCTTGATCAGGAACTTGTGCACGGCGCCCTCCTGGACCGCAGTCACGACGGCGCCGAGATCCGGCTTCCCCGTGAGGATCATGCGCACGGCGGAGGGGGCGACGCGGCGCACCTCGAGCAGGAAGGCGGGGCCGTTCATCGGGGGCATGTAGTAGTCGCTCACGACGACCGTGGGCGGCGACGCCACGACCTGCCGCAGCGCCTCGACGGGGTCCTCGCACGCGCGGACCTCGTAGGGCTCGTCGAGAAGCAGCCTGCGGATCGCCCCGAGGATCGCGGGGTCGTCGTCGACGAAGAGGACGCTCTCCCTGCTCACGGTTTCGCCTCCCCCGCGGGTTCCTGGGCCTCCTGCTGCTTCCGCCGCCCGAGGTCGATCGACGCGGCGTCCACCGCCGCGACCACCACGCCGGTCGCGTGGCCCTCGGCGCCGAACGGCTCCGCATGAAACCCGGTCGGCGAGCGCCGCGCTCCCTCGAGCGCCGCGGCGGTCGCTCGGTCGAGCGGACACGTCGACCCGCCGCGCAGCAGGCGGCGCGCCTCGGCGTTGGCCACGATGATCTCGCCGAGCCCGTCCACGCCGACGAGCGGGACCGGCACGGCCTCGAGAGCGAAGCGGACGAACTCGACCGTGCGCGACGAGGTCTCGACCTTCCGCGAGAGCCGGAGGTTGAGTTCGACGAGATCGGCATTGAGCCGCCGGTTCTCGCGGTCGAGTCGCCGGTGGTCCAGGAACGCGCGGACCTGGTGCCGCAGGTCGTCGTCGTTCCACGGCTTCGACAGGAACTTGTAGATCTGGCCGTCGTTGAGCGCGGCGACGATCAGGCTGATGTCGGCGTAGCCGCTCAGGACGACGCGCATGCACTCGGGCCGGAGCGCCCGGACACGCTTCAGGAACTCGACGCCGTCCATCCCGGGCATCCGGAAGTCGGCGAGGACGAGATCCACGTCGCGCGAGACGACGACGTGGAGCCCTTCCTCGCCGTCCCGCGCGAAGAGCGTCTCCCACGGCTCGTCCAGGAAGACGCGGCGGAGGGAGTTGAGGATCGCGATCTCGTCGTCCACGCAGAGGACGACCGGCTTCCCGGGGGCGCTCACGCCGGCTCCTCCCCGGCGACGGGCAGCCGCACGTGGAACGTCGTGCCCTTGCCCATCTCCGTCTCGAACGTGATGGAGCCGCCGTGCTTCCGGATGATGTCGTACGAGATCGTCAGGCCGAGGCCGGTCCCCTGCCCGACGGGCTTCGTCGTGAAGAAGGGATCGAAGACGCGGTTCCGGATCTCCTCCGGGATGCCGCATCCCGTGTCCGCGATCGACACCACGACGGAGTCGCCGTCCGCCCGGGTCGTCACGCGGATCTCCCCCTGGCCCGGGATGGCCTGGCACGCGTTGACGAGAAGATTCATGAAGACCTGGTTGACCTCGCCGGGCCGGCAGCGCACCTGCGGGATCGCGCCGAAGTCGGTGACCACGCGCGCCTTGTACTTGAGCTCGTTGTGGACGATGTTCAGCGTGCTGGCGAGGCCCTCGTTGAGGTCGGCGTGGACCGGCTGCCTCTCGGCGGGGTGCGAGAACGTCTTCAGGTCCGCCACGATCTTCCGGACGCGCTCGGTGCCCTCGAGCGACTCGCGGACCAGCACGGGCAGGTCCTCGAGCACGAACGAGAGCTTCTCGCCGCGTCGCAGCGCCTCGAGCTCGGGGTCCCCCGGAAGCCTCCGCTCGTAGGCATCGAGGATGCGGACGAGCTTGTCGCAGTAGCGCCCGAGCGTCGCCAGGTTCGAGTTGACGAAGCCGATCGGGTTGTTCAGCTCGTGCGCGACGCCGGCGGCGAGGACGCCGATCGAGGCCATCTTCTCCTGCTGGACGAGCATGGCGTGAGCCATCTCCAGCTCCCGCATCGCCTTCTCCAGCTCGGCCGTCTTCTGCTCGAGCGCGGAGTTCCGGTCCGACAGCGCCCGGGTACGCGCCATGACCATGCGCTGGAGCGTCTCCTTGCTGCGCGCGAGCCGTGCGACGAGCCGCTCGTTCTCGGCGCCGCGCAGGTCCGCGCGGCGGTGCGCGACCCAGCTGAGGAGCGACCGCCGCACGCGCTGGCTCACCTCGAGCCTCGTGAACGGCTTCGCGAGGAAGTCCCACCGGTCGAGGGAGGCGGGGGGGATCCGGGGGACGATCTCGGGCTCGACCAGATCGCCGGCGCCGGTCATCAGCGTGCACTCCACCCGGGGGTCGATCTCCCAGAGCCCCTTTGTGACGTCGATCCCGTCGATGTCGGCGCCGAGGAGGAAGTCGACGAGCGCGCAGGCGATGCCGTGCCCGCTGCCGACGATCTGCCGGGCCCTGTCGATCGCCTCGGCGCCCGACCCGAAGAGGTGCAGCACCACGGAGATGCCGGGGACGACGAGATTGGCGTCCTCGAGATGGCGGCCGCAGAGCCGGAGCATCCTCTGATCGTCGTCGACGACGAGCAGGTGCACCTCTCCCACGTCGCGGGCATGGCGTCGCCGCTGCCCGCTGGTCCCGTTCGCGACGGTGCGGTCCACTGTCTTTCCCCGGGGAGAGTATCGGCATCACGAGGAGATCCCTGATTGTCAAAGTTGGAAGATGTGGGGATCCCGGGATGAAACACCCAAGAGGCGGCGGATCCCGCGCGCCGATCCCCCTGCGGCGGCATCCCGCCCGGGCTTGCGGGACGGGGCGAGCGAGCCACCCGCGAAGAGGGGCGAGCCACGCGCCCGCCCCCGGTGACGCCGGGCCTGGTGACAATCTGACCCGGCCGCCACCTGCGGCGATTCTCTGCGAAGGGCGCCATCCGGGGCAAGCACGAACCTCGCGAGGGGGCCACTCCGGCGCCCGGATGGCCGGGGCCGGCCCCGCGCGTCCGGGGGATGCCGTCGGAATCCCTGTCCGGGGCGCGCGAGACAGGCCGCGGCGGGGGGGTCAACTCCGGGGGGCCTTCCTGCCGATGAGCCCCCGGCGCCCCCTCGGGGGGTGCTGTTAGGAGGGGTCCCTTGAGGAACCTTGTCACAACGATCGCTCTCGCGGCGGCGCTCTCCGCCGTCACCGGCTGCGCCGCCACCGCGGCCAGCAGCGGCGCGCGCTCCTACGAGCCGCACACGATGACCGCCGTCGTCGGCGCGAGCCTCAACCGGCCCGAGACCGGCGTGGCCGTCGGCGCGAACTACGAATACCGGAGGGACGACAAGCTCGGCTTCGGCGGGTTCGCCGACATCGCGTTCGGCGAGGACACCTCGACCGTCGTCGGCGGCGCCGTCTTCTGGCACCCCGCGGACCGCTGGGCCGTGTTCGGCGGGCCCGGCGTGAACTTCACGTCCGGCAACGATGCGGAGGTGATCGCCCGCGTCGGCGGGTACTACACGTTCGAGTGGAAGAAGTACGAGATCGCCCCGGTCGCGTGGGTCGACATCGGCGAGGACGTCGCCGTCTTCCTCGGCGTCGGCATGCTCTTCCACTTCTAGCCGGACGCCTCGACCATACCGGGCCCGCCGGCGAGCCGGCGGGCCCGCTTCGTTTCCCCCCCGCGCCCCCCCTTCTCGCGCGCTTCACCGGCCCGCTGCGCCGCGTTCGCCGCAGCCTCACCGAAACGCAGCACCACGTTCAACCGCGGTTGAAGGTGCTCCCCGACACTCCCCCTCGCGTCCGGCCCGCCGCGCGGTGCGGCGTCCGCGGCGCGATGGAGGCAGAACATGGAGAGGCGCACGAAGAGGCTCGCGGCCGCCGCGTTCGGGCTCGCGTTCGCGGCGGGCGCGGGCATCGCGGGGAGCAAGGACTGCGGCTGGCTCACCGAGGAGCCGGTCCAGATCGCCGGCGACACGGCGAACACGGACGGCTGCTGGGAGGTCCTGCCGCTCGTCACGATCGGCGAGCAGGACTCCCTCGGCACCGACATCAACCAGCAGGAGCTCGGCTACCGGCCCCTGGGCATCCTCGACGGCATGGGCGCGTGGAAGTGGAGCAGGAACACCGTCCGCGTGCTCGCGAACAACGAGCTCGGCGGGACCGTCGGGTACGCGTACACGCTCGCCAACGGCACGTCGCTCACCGGCGCGCGCGTCGCGTACTTCGACATCGACCGGAAGTCGCGGAAGGTCTGCGGCGCGGGCCTCGCCTACGACCGCGTCTACGACCGCGCGGGCGACGAGGTCACGAGCGCCTCGCAGATCAACGAGGGGGGCTCCGGGGGCTTCGACCGCTTCTGCTCGGCGCACGGCTTCGAGAAGGGCGAGAAGGGCTTCCAGGACGACATCTACTTCTGCGGCGAGGAGACGGCCAACGGCCAGGAGTGCGCTCTCGACGTCCGCGAGGGCGACCTCTACGTCGCCCCGATGCTCGGCCGCGCCGCGTGGGAGAACCTCTGCGCGCTCGAGAACTTCAAGTCCGACAAGATCGTGCTGCTGATCGGCGACGACACCGACGGCGCGCCGCTCTACCTCTACATCGGGGAGAAGGGCGCGGAGCCGAAGGACGGCGACTACTCTCCGCCGAAGTTCCTCACGCGGAACGGCCTCGGCTACGGCAGGCTCTTCGTCTGGGTGTCGGACGACGGCGACGAGGACCCGAGCGACTTCAACGGCACGGGCTCGAGCCGGAAGGGCAAGTTCAAGGCGATCACGCACTTCGATCCGTCGCAGGCCGGGACCTCGGGCTGGGACAGTCTCGGCTTCGCGAGCCAGGACACGCAGTACGCCGACGCCTTCGGGCTCGGCGCGTTCGCGTTCTCGCGGCCGGAGGACGTCTCGAGCAACCCGAAGGACGGGACGCAGGCGGTCCTCGTCGCCACCGGCGCGAGCGGCTTCGCCGGCGGCGCCGACACGTGGGGGATGACCTACATCGTCGACCTCGACGACTGCGACCTCGAGGAGCAGCTCTGCGGCAAGCTCTGCGACATCGACGGCATCAAGGCGAGGATCCGGATCGTCTACGACGGCAACGACGCGGGCGGCGGCCAGTTCTCCGGCCCGGACTACGGCCTCCGGAGCCCGGACAACCTCGACTGGGCGGACGACGGGAAGATCTACATCCAGGAGGACGACGCGTACGGCGGCTTCGGCCAGACGTCCAAGATCGAGGCGTCCGTCTGGTGCCTCGACCCGAAGACCGGCAAGCTCGTCCGCATCCTCGAGATCGACCGGAGCGCGGTGCCGGAGAACCAGACCGACTCCGACCCGACCGACATCGGCGACTGGGAGAGCTCCGGGATCATCGACGTCACGAGGCTCTTCAAGCGCAAGAAGGGCGAGACCATCCTCCTGCTCAACACGCAGGCGCACAGCCTCCGCGACGGCGGCCTCGAGCAGGATCCGGCGTCGAGCGAGAGCGCCGATCTCGTCCAGGGCGGCCAGCTGCTCATCGCGACGAGGATCGACAAGAAGTGCAAGGACTGGGACAAGGACTGCGGCGACTGACATCCGAAAGGCCACCGGGGGGGCGCGGGGGGCGCCCCCCCTCTTCCATGCGCCGGCTCATCCTGCTCCTTGCCGCCCTCGCCGCGGCGGCGATCCTCCTCCTCGGCCGCGACGGCACGGCGCCCCTGCGCGGCGCCCGGCCCCCGACCGCGCGGGAGGCCCCGCCCGCGCTTCCCGAGGCCCCCGGAGCCCCCCCGGATCCTGCGGTCGCGGGTCTTCTCGATCTCCTCGATACGGACGCGCCGCGGAAGGACCGGATCGTCGCGAGGATCGCGGAGCTCGGCGGCGAGGAGGCGTGGGCGGGCCTCGCCGCGCGCCTCCTCGATCCCGCGCTCGGGACCACGGTCGAGACAGCGCTCGGCCTTCACGCGCCGCCGGCCGAGGTCGAGGCGCTCAAGCGGAGGATGCTCGACTCGCCGGACGCCGCCGCCCGCGCGAGCATCGTCAGGATCCTCGCCGCGACGGCGGACCCGGCGCACGGAGCCGATGTCCGGGGACTCCTCGCTCGCGAACGGGACGCCACCGTGCGGCACGGCGCGATCGGCGCGCTCGGCCGGTTCGGCGACCGGGAGTCCGCGGACGCCCTCGTCGAACTCATGCGCTCGGGCGGGCGGGACGCGGGCGCCGCGCACTACGCACTCCTCGGGATCCGCAACGAGGGGACCCTCCGCGAGATCGCGATCCGCTGGGCGGCGCTGCCCGCGGAGGCGAGGCTCGGCGTCCTCCACGCGACGG
The DNA here is from genome assembly GCA_023150495.1 of Planctomycetota bacterium. Lineage (GTDB taxonomy): Bacteria > Planctomycetota > PLA2 > PLA2 > PLA2 > PLA2. Next base: position 38 of record JAKLKT010000148.1, on the reverse strand, counting down.
AGCGCCCGGGGCCGGAGGCCGTCGCCGCGGCGCGGGAG
>JAKLKT010000147.1 GCA_023150495.1 Planctomycetota bacterium | reverse complement strand
CGCATCGATGCCGGGGTTCAGGAAGCGCAGCTCCGTGCACCGCGGAAGCGCGGCCTCGACCAGATCGCCGTAGGAGCCCTCGACGACCCAGCTCACGTTCGCGTCCATGAACGCGCGGAGCTCCCTCACGCTCGCCGCGAGGTCCCTCCTCTCCGTGCCTGCCTTCCACGCGATCGTGTCGAGGTCCAGGTGGGGGAGGCCGAGGCTTCTCGCCATGGTCGTCTTGCCCGACCCGGCGTTGCCGTAGACGACGATCCGGGAGGTCAATCCGCGACCGTCTCGTCCTCGCGGGAGCGCTTGATCTCGGCCTTCGCGCGCTCGGCATCGGGCGTCGCAACGAGGATCCTGACCGGCTGGAGCGGCCCCGCGCCCGGCTCGCCGTCGAGCCAGCAGCGGATGTCCGCCTCCTTGAGGATGAAGCGGACGAGGTCGGCCTCGGCCGGCCGGCCGGTGAAGACCACGGCGACGTCCTTCGGCCGCTCGTCCTTCGCCTTCGCCATCACGGGATAGGTTAGCAAGGGGGTCCATCCGGCGTCCGGGCCCGGGAACCGGCCCCCGGACATTCCGTCCAAGAAACCGGCGCCTTCCGCGTGGATGAGATGGAGGCCATGGCGCAGAGCCGCGAGACCTGGGTCCAAGGAGCCCTCGGGCGCTACGAGGCGCCGCTCATGCGGTACGCCGCCAGGCTGCTCGACGACCCGGAGCTCGCCCGCGACGTGGTCCAGGACTGCTTCGTGCGCCTCTGCCAGCAGCGGCCGGAGACCCTCGACGGGCATCTCGGCGAGTGGCTCTACACCGTCTGCCGCCGCCGCGCGATCGACCACCTGAGGAGGAAGGGACGGATGCACCGCCTCGACGACATGGAGCCGGCTGTCCGGATGGAGGATCCCGTCGAGCGGCGGGAGGAGGAGGAGACGCTCATGGATCGCGTCTCCCGGCTCCCGAAGCTCCAGCAGGAGGTGCTCCTCCTGAAGTTCCAGGAGGGGCTTTCCTACAAGCAGATCAGCGCGATCACGTCGACGTCGGTCGGCAACGTCGGCTACCTCCTCCACCACGCGCTCCGGACGCTCCGGAGCGAGCTCGCCCCCGGAAGGAGCCAGTCATGATGGACAGGAACGATCCCCGCCTCACGGCGTACGCGCTCGGCGAGATGGACGCGGCGGAACGCGCCGCGTTCGAGAAGGCGATCGAGTCCGACCCGGCCGCGAGGGCCGAGGTCGATGCGATCCGCGCGCTCGGCGGCAAGCTCGCCGCGGAGTTCGCGGGCGCGCCCGCGCCGGCGCTCACGGACGAGCAGCGCGCGTCGGTCCGCAAGGCCGCCGCGAGGAAGCGCGTCCCGCTCGCGATCCTACTGATGCCCGTCGCCGCGTGCCTCTTTGCCGCCGTGGCGCTCATGTGGGACCGGCCGCCGCCCGCCGTTGGGGCGCCGGACGTGCGGGCGCGGGAGGCGGAGCTGACGCTTGAGAGATCGGAAGCGGAGGAGAAGCGAGCTCGCGACTCCAGCTTCGCGGCTCTGGCGGGCGGGCGCAGGTTGAACGATGATGCCGAGTCGGATCCGGCAGGCGCTCCCGGCTTCCGCGGCCCCAACGGCACCGTGCCGCCGGGTGTCCGGCAGCCGCAGAGCGAGGTCCAGAGCGACTTCGTTCCCCCGCAGATCAAGCTGGTCGGGGTCGACGAGGACGCGGAGGCGCCGCTCTTCGGCCCGGCGACGCCGGCGGCGCCCCCGTCGGCTGGAGTTGCCCAGGTCATGGTTCTCGACAGCTGGGCCAAGAAGCTGGGGGAAGAGAGCGCCCTGGAGGTCGCGCGATACAAGGAGGCGTACGAGCGGCTGCTGCGCGAGACCGAGTCCCGCGAGGGCTACGACCGGATTCGCGAGAACCCGTTCGTCCGCGTCGCCGAGGAGGACTCGAGCACCTTCTCCATCGACGTCGACACCGCGTCCTACAGCAACGTCCGGCGCTTCCTCCTCCGGGAGAACCGCCTCCCGCCGCCCGACGCCGTGCGCATCGAGGAGATGGTCAACTACTTCTCCTACGCCTACGAGCCGCCGGCCGCGGGATCCCCGGACCCCTTCCGCATCCATATCGAGGTCGCCCAGTGCCCCTGGGAGACGTCGCACCGCCTCGCCCGCGTCGCCATCAAGGGCAAGGTCATCGACCACCGCGAGCGCCCCGCGTCGAACCTCGTCTTCCTCGTGGACGTCTCCGGCTCGATGGACCAGCCGGACAAGCTCCCGCTCGTGCAGGCCTCGCTCCGCCTCCTCGCGGAGAACCTCGGCGAGAAGGACCGCGTCGCGATCGTCGTCTACGCGGGCGCCGCGGGCCTCGTGCTGCCCTCGACCGGCGACAAGCGCCAGGTGATCGAGGCGATCGAGCGGCTCAGGGCCGGCGGATCGACCGCGGGCGCCGCGGGCATCCAGCTCGCCTACGAGACCGCGGCGGCGAGCTTCCTCAAGGAGGGGACGAACCGCGTCATCCTCTGCACCGACGGCGACTTCAACGTCGGCATCAGCGACGACGGATCCCTCACCCGCTTCATCGAGGAGAAGGCGAAGACGGGCGTCTTCCTCTCCGTCCTCGGCTTCGGCACCGGCAACTACCAGGACGGGAAGATGCAGCAGCTCGCCGACAAGGGCAACGGCAATCACGCCTACATCGACTCGATCCTCGAGGCCCGGAAGGTCCTTCTCGAGGAGATGTCGGGCACGCTCGTCACGATCGCGAAGGACGTGAAGATCCAGGTCTTCTTCAACCCGAGGCGCGTGGCGGGCTTCCGCCTGATCGGCTACGAGAACCGCATGCTCAGGAAGCAGGACTTCAACGACGACACGAAGGACGCGGGCGAGATCGGCGCCGGGCACTCCGTGACCGCGCTCTACGAGCTCGTGCTCCTTGGCAGCGAGGTCCCCGCGGCGCCGCCGGTCGACGAGAACCCCTTCGTCGCCAAGGCCACGGCGACCGTCGACTCCGACGCGCTCTTCCAGCTGCGCCTGCGCTACAAGGAGCCCGACGGCGACGCGAGCAAGCTGCTCGAGTCGATGGTGAGGGACGACGGCAAGGGCTTCGACGGCGCGTCGCCCGACTTCCGCTGGGCGGGCGCGGTCGCGGCCTTCGGCATGGCGCTCCGCGACGCGAAGACGCTCGGCCTCGACGCGATCCTCGAGATCGCGAAGGGGACTGCGGGAGACGACACGTATCGGAACGAGTTCCTGAAGCTCGTCGAGACCGCGAAGCTGCTTCGCCGCTGAACCGGATACTAGCGGTACGGTGCCAGGCACAGATCCGCTAACAAGTCGCGGAAACCTGCTTCGGAGGCCGCCGGATTGCTAGTGGGTTGGAGCCTGGCACCGTACCGCTAACAACGAAGGAAGCTGATGGCCTTCTCGCAGAGGAGGGCCATGTCCCGGGGGTCCGGGGGCTCGTTGCCGAGCCTTCTGCTGAAGAAGTGGTTGAGCCCGGGAAGGATCACGGGCTCGATCCCGCGCGAACGGTACTCGTCCGGCTCCACGAGCGGGTCCTTCTCCCCGGCGATGATCAGGAGGGGCTTGCTGGAGGATGCCACGAGCTCCGGCTCCGTGTACGGGATGAACTCCTCCGTCCTCACGCGCCGGCCGAGGAAGAGGTTCGCCATCGCCGCCGCGTTCTTCGGCGACCGCGTCGGCAGCCCCGCGAGCACCGCGCGCTCGATCGGCGCGCCCGCGTGGATCGCGTGGAGCGTCGTCCGCGCGCCGTAGCTGTAGCCGATCGCGAGCACCGGCCCGCCGCCGAGGAAGTCGATCGCGCCCAGGAGATCCGCGATCGCGAGCGGGGACTTCGCCGTGAGCTCGCCCGTCGACTCCCCGACGCCCCGGAAGTTGTAGCGGAGCGCGCGAAGGCCCGCCGCCGCCGCCGCGCGCCAGAGCCCCTCGACGACCGGGTGCCGCATCGTGCCGCCCGCGAGCGGGTGGGGGTGGCTCACGACGCACGGCTTCCCTCCCCCCGCGCCCCCCTCCAGGACCTCGCCCTCGAGCCGGATCCCCGGCATGTGGCGGGGAGGGAAGAAGACCTTCACGCCGACGGCCGCTCGACCCGCGCGAGGATCTCGTCGACGGCGATCTCGGGCTCCCGCGGCGCGATCACCCGGTGCGGCACGTCCATCGCGTCCACCTCGCCCGCGAGCGCCGCGTAGTCCTCGGCGCCCGCCGATCCCGGCGCGTACGCGAAGATCGACTTCCCGTGGCTCGGCGCTTCCGCGAGCTTCACGTTGCTCCGGATCCGCGTCTTGAAGACCTTCGAGCCGAAGTGGCGCGCGATCTCCTCCTGCACCTCGCGGGCGAGGAGCGTCCCCGTGCGCGAGAGCGTCGGCAGGATGCCCGTGATCCGCACGGCCGGGTTGAGCCGCCGGCGCACGAGCGTGACCACGTCCACGAGCTTCCCGACGCCGCGGAGCGCCAGGAACTCCGTCTGGAGCGGCACGAACACCTCGTCGGCGGCGGCGAGCGCGTTCACCGTGAGGATCCCGAGCGACGGCGGGCAGTCGAAGAAGACGTAGTCGATGTCCCTGTGCGCGTCGAGGTAGCGCTCGAGCGCGTCGCGCAGGAGCCGCTCGCGGCCCATCGTCGTCGCGAGCTCGAGCTCCGCCCCCGCGAGGTCGAGATGGCTCGGCACGCCCAGGAGCGTCGGCCCCTCGAGCTCGCGCACCGCGTCGGCGAACTGCAGGTCGCGGCAGAGGACGTCGTAGATCGTCCTCTCCGTGCTCTCCGGGTTGAGGCCGAAGTGGACGGAGAGGCACGCCTGCGGGTCGATGTCGACGAGGAGCACGCGGCGCCCCCGGCGGGCGAGCCCGGCGCCGAGGTTCGCGACGGTCGTCGTCTTGCCGACGCCCCCCTTGTGGTTGAAGACCGCGATGACGCGCAACCCCTAGAGATTAGCGCGAGCTACCCGCAACGCGGCGCCTTTCGGGGGGGCTCCGGGGGCCGTCAGGGAGCCGGCACCTCGGCGGCCTCCACGGGCGCCTTGAGGATCTCCCGCATCACGGCCGTCGCGAACGACCCCGAGGGGAGGACGAAGTCCGCGCGGAAGGCGCCCGGCCCCTCGGGGGCGAGCACGGCCTCCTTGATCGGGATGCGGAGCGGCCGCCGGCTGCCGTCGAACCGCAGTCCCCCTTGGGGCGCGAAGTGGTCGATGTCGAGCCCCGACTCCGCGAGGAGCGCCCGCTCCATGGCCCCCGGAGCCCCCTCGGGAAGGAGCGTGCGGGTCCCGAAGATCGGCCCCGACGGGGAGATCTCGAAGGCCGCGCACCGCGCCTGCTCCCTGCTCGCCTCGGCGACCGGGAACACCTTGTAGCTCCGGTGGACGAAGGCGAGGTCGCCGTCCAGGAGCCGGTCGAGCCCCTCGATCCGGCGCTCGAGGGCGCGGTTGAAGAGCGCCGACTGGAAGGAGGAGACGTACATCTGCCGCATCCGCTTCGGGATCGCCATGCACGCGCGCTCGGGGTCCTTGAACCGCAGGAGCGCGTGGAGGCACTTCTTCTCCGCGCGACGGTTCATCGGCATCGATTCGAACGCCTCCTGGACCCGGCCCGCCTCGAAGGCCTCCCGCGAGCGGAGGATCCGCGGGTCCCGCTCGCCCGCGGGCGGCCCGCCGAGGAACCGCTTGAGGAACGTGTCGTAGTCGCGGCGGAGGATCGCCTCGCCGTAGAGATGCGAGGCGCCGCGCGCGCCGAACCGCTGCTCGCCGAAGTAGTTCGGCGCGCCGCGGCGGAGCAGCACGTCGAAGACTCCCGCCGCGCGCTCCGCTCCGCCGGGGAGCGCGCCGCGCACGAGGATCGAGAAGCGGTTCCCGCGCAGGTGGCCGATCCGCAGCTTGTTCCCGTGGCGCCGCGCCTCGAGCACCGTGATCCCGGGGAGCTCGAGCGCCCTCGCGCGCTCCTCCGCCGAGGCCGGGACGCTGATCCACTGCGTGGTCACCGCCCTCGCGTCCTTGAGCCCCGCGTAGCCGATCTCGCGCTCCGGGATCGCGAGCGCCTGGGCCAGCCGCCGGACCGCCTCGAACGTCCCCATCCCGCGCTTCCGGACGAGGAGGAAGAGGAACTCCCCCTCGCCGCACGCCTCGTAGAGGGGGATCTCCGTGACCCGGAAGTCCTCCGGCTTCTTCCGGATCGCGCCGCCGCTGCCGGGCAGGCCGGCGGTCAGGTAGAGGAGATCCATCCGCGCGAGTGTACGATCTCGCGATGCGCTGGGCGTGGCCCCTCGCGCTGGTCGCGGCCGGCGCTCTGCTCTTCTGGCTCGGCCGCCGCACGCCCTCCCCCCCGCGCCCCCCCTCCGAAGCCGAGGCCCCTCTCCCGGCCGTCGCCGCGTTCGCGGGCTCGGCGAGATGCCTCTCCTGCCACCGCGAGGAGCACGCGGCGTGGCAGGCGACGGGGCACGCGCGGACGCTCCGCCCCGCGTCGGAGGCCTCGGCCGTCTTCGACGGGAAGCCGGTCGGCGAGGTCACGCCGCAGCGCGAGGGCGGCGCGCTCCTCGTGAAGGTCGAGTCGCGCGACCGGCGGGCGCCGGGCAACCACCGCGTCACGTGGGTCGTGGGCCACCGCACCGAGCTCTGCCTCTTCACGGACGCGCGCGGCGCTTGGCGGCTCCTGCCGATCGCGTGGCAGGCGGAGCGGAAGGCGTGGATCCCGACGGCCGCGCTCCACGAGCCGCTCCTCGGCGAGCCGGCGCCCGGCGACGTGCGCCAGCTGATCTTCAACCGCGAGTGCGGGCACTGCCACGCCACCCGGTTCGACACGGGCTTCCGGCCGGAAGCGCAGGGCGAGGCGTACGAGTCGAGGATGGCCGAGGCGGGGGTCTCGTGCGAGGCGTGCCACGGCGCGGGATCGGTCCACGCGCTCTGGCACGAGGAGAAGCGCACGGGCGCGTACGAGGCGCCCGCGAGGCTTCACCCGGGGGGCTCCGGGGGCTGCCTCCTCTGCCACGGCACGCACGAGCTCCTCTTCGCGCCGCCGGAGGACCCCGCAGCGCCGCTCGCGGACAGCGCGGTCTCGCGGGACTTCGACGGGCCCGGGTTCTTCGCGGACGGGCGGCGCTCGGCCGCGCACGGCACGGGGACGGCGTTCGCCGGCT
>JAKLKT010000146.1 GCA_023150495.1 Planctomycetota bacterium | reverse complement strand
CACGCTCCGCGAGATCGTGGCGATCGCGCGGAGGATGAGCGTCACGCGGGCGGAAGGCCGGAGGCTCGATCTCGCGCCGGAGGAGGCCCATGCGCGCGCCGCGTCCATGCCGGAGCCGCGTGGGGCGGGAAACGAGGGGGGCCGGGGGGCCGCGCGCGCCTGAACCCGTGGGATAATCCCGCGCATGCGCGCGCTCCCCTCGCTGCTCCTCATCCTCTCCGCCGCGGTCGCCGCCGGACCGGACGAGGCGAACCGCCTGCGGCCCGACCACGCGCCCACGCCCTACACCGCGGAGCAGATCCGCAAGGCGTGCGGCGAGGGGCGCACGGACGTCTTCCGCATCGAGAAGGCCGGCGAGAAGCCGTGGACCTACACGCTCAAGTTCCTCAAGGGCGACCGCGAGGCCGCCGAGGTGGAGTCCTTCAACGCAGCCGAGGACGGCAAGGTCATCAGCAGGTCGAAGGACCGCCAGATGTGGGTCGACTTCCAGGCCCACGCCTCGTTCCTCGAGCTGGACACGAAGATCACCGAGGAGACGATCGAGGTGCCGGCGGGGAAGTTCGACTGCTGGCTCTACACGGTGCAGAAGCGGGACGCCGGCGCGACCGTGCGGATGTGGTTCGCGAAGAAGCTCCCCGGACCCCCGGTCAAGATGGCGACCGAGGAGGCGGGCAAGACGGTCTTCTCGATGACGCTCAAGGAGCACAAGGACGGGGCGAAGCCGGAGGAGGAGAAGCCGCCGCCCGAGAAGGGGAAGTAGGCGGGGAAAGGCGGAGGACCCGGGCCCAACTCCCGGGCCCCCGCCAGGCGAATCGCGGTCGGGCGCGCGTGCGCCCCAGTCACCAAACTCTCAGGCTCTCTCTCGGATCCCTCGGCCGCGCATGCTGCACGTCCGCGCCGCCCTCCGGCGGCGAACCGCCGGTTGCGTGGGCCATGGCAGAAAGCGTGCCAGCTGACGGGATGCCCATGGATGGCGGGTCCGCGTTGCATATGCAACCACGCCGTGCGGGCGCGAGCCGCCCCCCGTGCGGAATCGCCCGGCGGTATAGGATGGCCCCGTGACGCTCCCGGCCCCGTTCCGGGCGGCCCTCTGGGCGGCCCTCGCCCTCGGCGCGAGCCTCGCCGGGCCGCTCCTCGGGGAGCCCGCCGAGGGGGAGACCGAACTCGTGTTCACCCCCCGGACCTTCGACTTCGGTTCGGTCCGCGCGGGCACGCTGGTGCGCGCCAGGTTCGAGGTCGTGAACGGATCCGAGGCGCCCGTCCGCATCCTCGGCGTCCACGGGACCTGCGGGTGCGTCCGGGCGACGGCTTCGTCGAGCTACCTCGAGCCGGGCGCGAAGGGCACGATCGACGCGACGGTCATCACCGAGGGGAGGAGCGGCCCGCAGAAGCTCCGCATCCGGGTCAGGACGGACGAGGGTCCGCGGGGCGGCGCGAGGCTCACGCTCCGGGGCGACCTGAAGGTGGCGCTGCGCCCCCGCCCCCCCCGCGTGATCCTCGGCGCCGTGGCGCCCGGATCCGAGCACGTCGCGGAGATCCGCGTGGAGAAGCTCGAGCCCGTGGGCGACGTCGCCATCGCCCCGAGGGGCGACGGGGTCGCCGCGGAGAAGCTCGAGGAGGACGGGAGCGGCCTCACCCTCCGCGTCACGGTGAAGGTGCCGTGGACGCGCGCGCGCCAGGGGACCGGCGTGCGGCTCGGCGGCCGGGAGTCGGCGACGTGGATCCCGGTCGCGTGGCAGGTGCTCCCGCCGTTCGAGCTCTCCGCGCGCGAGATCGAGATCCGCGGCGGCAAGGGCGAGATCACGGCGAAGCCGCGCTGGCCGGGCGTCACGCTCGCGCGGATCGACATGCGCGGGCTCCCGATCATCGCGACGCGCGACGGCGACCGCATCACCCTCGCGCTCGAGGGTTCCGCGCTCGACGTCCCTTCCGGCGCGCGGATCGAGCTCGTCCCGGAGCCGGCGACGCTCGGCAGCGTGAGCATCCCCCTCTACGTGAGGCCGGAGTGAAGGGCGCGCTCCTCCTTCTCGGCGCGGGCGCGCTGCTCTCGCTCCTGATCTTCCGCGGCATGGAGCCCGTGCAGATGCTCGCGGCGCTGGAGACGCAGCCGGTCATCCGCCGGTGGGACGTGGAGACGGCGCGCGCGCGGCTCGGCGACGAGCTGCTGGTCGTGGATGGAAGAAGGGGGGGCCGGGGGGCGCGACCGCAGGGCGCGATGCAGGTGCCGTTCGAGGATCGCACGGACGAGCACGTGCTGCCCGAGGGGCGCGACGTGCGCGCGGTGCTCGTGGTGATGCAGGGGCGCCGCAAGGGCGACGCGCGCGAGCTCGCGCAGTGGCTCGCGCGGGAGTGGGCGGTCGACGAGGTGGCGACGCTCGAGGGCGGGTTCGAGGCGTGGGAGGCCGCGGGGCTGCCCGTGGAGGGGCGATGACGCTTGCGGCGCGGATCCTCCTCGGTGTCGTGCTGCTCGCGGCGGGTGCGCTGAAGGCGGCCGACCCGTCGCTCGCGGTGATGACGGCGGGTGCCTACGGCATCCTGCCGGCGAAGGGCTCGCTCGCGGTCGGCTTCCTGCTGCCGGGCGTCGAGATCGCGGCCGGCGCGGCGCTCGTGACGGGGCTCCTGACCCGCGGCGCGGCACTCCTTGCCGGGGCGCTGTCCGTCGTGTTCCTGTTCGTGACCGGGTGGGCGCACTTCAAGAGCCTCGACATCACGTGCGGCTGCTTCGGCCCGCTCTCGCGCGCGCTCGAGGCGCGCTGGGCGACGGCGCTCGTCGATCTGGCGATGCTCGCGGGGTCGGTCGTCGTCTGGCGCGGGACGCGGGAGCGGTGACGACGCGCGCGGGCAGTTGGATCGCGCGGGCGCTCTTGCGCGTGCTCTTCGCCGCGATCGTCGTTGCGGCAGTCGGGTTCCTGCTTTGCCTGCCCCTCCACGGAGTGTCGCGCAAGACGAAGGCCCGTCTCGAGGATACGAACACCCTCCGCAATCTCGTCGAGCCCGTCGCGCGAACGGGCACGCTCCCGATGAAGGACGGCGCGTTCGACCCGTACAGGTTCGTGCGCCGGGAGCACATCCCGGCGCACTTCGTACGGAGCGAGCGCGCGGGGATGGGCCCCACCGACGAGGAGATCGAGGACGGCGACTACGCGAACTTCGGCTGGGAGCGCTACCGCGGCGAGGGCAAACTGGAGGGCCCGCCGTTCCCGCTCCTCTGGGACAGGAAGCCGGACGACGACGGCAGGATCCTCGTCGCGTATTCGGACGGCACGGTGGTCTACCGCGAAGCGCGCTGACCACGCCGAAGCGCCGAAGGCGGACCCCCGCGCCCCCACCCGTTATCCTTCCCGGCGTGCTCCTGCCCCGCTCCTTCTACGCGCGTGACGCGCTCGAGGTCGCGCCCGAGCTCCTCGGCGCGCTCGTCGTACGCGGCGGCGTCACGCTCAGGATCACGGAGGTCGAGGCGTACCGCTGGCCGGACGACACCGCGTGCCACGGCCGCCACGGGAAGACGGAGAGGAACGCCGCGCTCTGGGGCCCGCCGGGCACCGCGTACGTCTACATCTGCTACGGCATCCACCCGATGCTCAACCTCGTCACGGGCGCGGAGGGCGAGGCGCAGGCTGTGCTCGTGCGCGCGTGCGAGCCGGTCCGTGGCCTCGCGACCATCCGGCGCCGGCGCGGGGGGATCTCGGGCCACGCGCTCCTCGACGGCCCGGGCAAGGTCGGCGCGGCGCTCGCGCTCACGGTCCGGCTCTCCGGCCGGCGGCTCTACGAGAAGGGCCCGCTGGAGGTCCACCGCGGCGAGCCGCCGGCGCAAGTGCTTGCAGGACCGCGCGTTGGGATTGCCTATGCGCTGCCGACGCACCGCGCGGCCCCCTGGAGGTTCGCCGCGGACGGCACGCGCTGGGTGAGCCGACGCAACAGTCTACGGCCGTTGCGTGGCTGAGGAACCGGCTCACCGGCGCGTTCCTCTCTCGTTTTCGCTAGGATCCGGCGCGGGAGGGTACCCATGCGCCAGACCGTGATCGTATGTGTCCTCGCGTTCGTCGGCGCCTGCGGAGGCAACGGAACGGCCGCAGCCGTGGCGTGTTCCACGCTCGAGGCCGGACAGCTCGCGCAGCTCGACGTCCCCGTGCCGCAGGTCAACATCGAGGCGAGGATCGTCGTGGTCAGGAGCGACTTCCTCGACAGCCTCGGCGTGTCGTTCCCCCTCGCCGCGCCGGTGCAGAACGGTGCCTCCGTCCCCGCGTTGGGCGGACGGAGCGCGCAGGGGAGCGACGTCGTCGTCGACTCCGACACGGTGGGCGGCCCCGACGGCGTGCCCTACCTCGTGGCGGACGACTTCGACGGCCTGCTCTCGATCGTCAACCGCAACTTCGTCTCGCCCTTCGTCGGCGAGGACGCGAAAGTGTTCCCGGGCCTCCCCTTCCCCGGCCAATGCGTGCGGTGCGCCGCCAATGCGACGACGCCGATCCAGGGCTTCGCCGGCGGCGCGGACGCGGGGACCATCCCGCCGACGGATCCGGGGCTCTCCGGGACCTTGCTCCACGACATCCTCGACGACGTCGCGCGCGATGCGCTGCTCGACCTCCTCGACGACGATGCGGCCACGATCCTCATCGAGCCTCCCGTCATCCGGCTGCGCAGCGAGCAGGCCGCGGTCCTCGGGATCCAGGATGTCCTCCCGCTGGTCTCCGACCTCAAGCCCCAGTTCCGGAGCGCCGTGCAGTCGGTCGTCCAGAACCCCATCGGGATGTTCACGGGCTTCGCCCTGGACGTCGCTCCCGAGGTCGACGGCGCGAACGTCCGGCTCACGATCCGGCCCGGCACCGAGATGCTCTCGGTGTTCCGGTCGGTGCCGGCGGTCGTCGGAGCGGATCCGGTCGACGTCGAGATCCCGTTCGTGAGCCGGAGCACGAACTCCACGACGATCCCCGTCCTCGGCGGGCAGACGCTGGTCCTCGGCGGGCTGCACCTGCAGGGGCAGCCGGGGCCTACGACCGGTATCCCGCTGCTCCGCAACATCCCCCTCCTCGGGAACCTCTTCAGCCATCAGATCACGGACCCCGAGCAGCAGGCCCTCGTGATCCTCATCACGCCCCGGATCATCGAGGCGCCGTGACCTCGCCCGGGCCCCCGGAGTCCCCCCCGCGAAAAAAGAGCGCCTACCGAACCGCCGGGGCAGCCGCCGGTTTCACCCCGCGTGCGACAGGCACTACGACATTGGACGGACCCGATCGACGGCCCGTGTGAGAGCGTGAGCGGCTCCACCGGGTTGCGCTCGCGATCGGTCTCCGCCATTGGCGGCGGGGCCGCGCTGCTCATTGACAAGTCCACCCCTCTCTTTCACGACTGTAGCGTCAATGCGCAGCATGTCGGCTCGCCGAATCGGAAGTGCGGGTCGAAACCCCGCCGGTCGCTCCATCGAGGCCGGTAGGACAACGTAGTCACCCGGTCTCCAAGGCCGCGGGTGCGCCGGTCGAGTCCGGCTGTCCCGACCAGTTGGCCATGGCGGGTGCGACTCCCCCTGGCCTCCCCGCCGGCCCGTGGTGAAACGGATGATCATCGCAGCCTACGAAGCTGCAGTCGGAGGTTCGAATCCTCCCGGGCTGGCCAGTTGCGGACGGAGCTCGAAAGCGGAGCAGCCGGCTGTCGACCGGAAGGTTGCGGGTGCGACTCCCGTCGTCCGCGCCAGTGATGCGAGGGGGCTCCGGGGGCCACGTGAGCACGGACCCCGGGCGGGTGCGAATCCCGCCGCGTCCACCACCCTTTCGAAACCCGGCCGGCGCCGTCGCAGAGCCCAATCCCACGGCTTTGCCCGGGCCACGACGTGCGCCGGCCCCTTCTCGACGGAAGCGTGGCAGAGTGGCTGATTGCACCGGGTCGCTGACTGGGACCTCGTGGATCGCAGGTCCGAATCCTGCCGCTTCCGCCAGTCACACATTCATCGAAAGGTGTCAGGCACTTTTCAATGATTCACAAGAGAGGGGTGGACGCTCTTTCTCAACCGAGACGAATCCGACATGAACCGTCCGGGGCTCGCCGCCGTAACCGTCACCCCCGCAACAGGTTGCGCGCGTCGGATCACGTACCGAGTACCATGTCGGGCGGTGCGGGCGAGGACGGTCACGACGGCGGACGGGAGCCTGATCGAGGGCATCCGCGCGGTGCTCGCCGGCGCGGAAGAGGCGCGGCTCTGCGTGGCGTTCGCGAGCGCGGCGGGCGTCCACCTCGTCGGGAGCGAACTCGGCAAGCTGCGCGGCCGGGCTCGCGTGCTCGTCACGACGCAGTTCGGAACGACCACGACGGACGCGCTCTCGCGCGCGACCGCGCTCGGCGCGGACGTTCGCGTCCTCAACCCCGCGGGCAGCCGCACCTACCACCCCAAGCTCTACGTCGGACGCGCGGGCAAAAGGCTCTCCGCCGTCATCGGCAGCGCGAACCTGACCGGCGGACTCGTCAGCAACATCGAGGCCGCGGTGCACCTCGAAGGCACCTCTCGCGACAGCGCCCTTGCCGATGCATGGGCGCGCGCCGACGCGTGGTGGAACGACCGCCTCGCGCAGCCATGGCTCCCCGGCGCCGTCGCCGAGCCCGAGCCGGTCGCGGACTGGGGCGGCGACCCCGCCCTCTTCGACCTCGTCCGGCGCGAGGTCGGAAGGGATCCGGTCTTCGAGACGCTCGGTCCCGACCGGAAGAGGAACGTCGTCGTGGAGTGCACGCCGCAGGGCGTGTACGTCGAGACCGCGCGCTCCCGCGAGAAGGGCACGGGCCCGCAGCTGGTCCCGTCGTGGATGGTCGCGCTGGCGTGGGACTACCTGCGCGCGCACGGCACGCTCACGAACCGGTACCTGCTCGACGTGCTGCACGTCCACCGCTCCGCCTTCGTCTGCGCGCTCCTCGCGCGGCTGCCGGACGTCCGCCGCCGCCCCGGCCGGGGGATCACGCTGGAGTGGCAGGCGCCGCAGCCGCCGCCCCCGGAGCCCCCCCGGTTCCGTCCCGGGCGCGGATGACGCCCAGGAAGCCGTCGCCGTAGCGCTTCGCCTTCGCGGGGCCGATCCCGTTCGCGAGCTGGAGCTCCGCGATCGTCCGCGGGCGCAGCCGCGCGATGTCGCGGAGCGCGCGGTCGCTTGCGACCATGTACGCCGGCACG
>JAKLKT010000145.1:1345-8508 GCA_023150495.1 Planctomycetota bacterium | reverse complement strand
GGCCGCGCGCGCTTGCCCTCCGTCGGTCGGCCCGGCTCCTTCGTCTGGCCCCTCCCGCCGCCGCCGTGCGCGACGAAGCGGCGCGTCGCTCCCTGGCCTCCCGCCCCGCCGCCTCCGCCGCCCACGGTGTCATTCCCGGCCTCGCCGCCCGCCGGCCTCTCCGCCGGGGTCGCGGGCGCGTCGTCGCTCGCGGTTTCGCTGTGGTCCTCGAGCTCTTCGGCGAGGTTCTTCTCCTCCTCCTTCGCGTCCCCGGGGGCCTTCTTCGCCCACTCGGCATCCTTGTCCATTTCGGGGCCGCGCGTCTCCCTGACCCGCTCGTCCGCCATCGAGGACTCGGGTGCCGGCGCGCCCGCGTCGCCCGCCGGAAGCATCGGCGTGGGGTGGAACTGCAGGAAGTTGATCTGTACCCCGAGATCCTGCGCCTGCTTCAGCGCTTCGGCGTAGAGGACGCGGTTCTCCTGCCGCTGGCCCGACAGCCGCCACAGGTCGCCGCCGCGCCGGTTGATCTCCTCATCGATCACGAGGCCCTGCTGGAGCGTGTCGATGGTCGTCTTGAACGCGAGCACCGCCTGCGCGTCCGCACCCTGCGCCTGCGCCTGCTCCGCGGCGCGGCGGAGCGCGTCGATGTCGATCTCGCCGGCCCGGGCCCCCGCGTCGGCCGGCGCGCCTGCTGCGCCGCGCGTCACCGCGCGGTCGAGGGTCGAGGCGAACGCGCCGAGCACTCCCTCGCGCTCCCTCGTCGTCAGCGGCACGAGATCGCCGTCGAAGCCCGTGACGGAATAGCCGTCGGGGAGGTGGAGGTTGAACGCCGTCCTCAGCACGTCGATATCGAGCGACGGGCGGTCGATCGTCAGCTCGCCCGCCGTGCCGAGCCGCTCCGCGCGCATCTCGTAGACGACCGCCACGACGAACGACGCGTCCTTGTCCCTGCTCCGGGGCAGCGGGAGCTTCAGCGCGCCGCCCTCGCGCAGCGGCTTCAGCGGCTCCCCGGCCGCCAGCGCGCCCAGGAGCTCCGAGCCCTCCGGCAGCGTCATCCTGAGGAACGGCTGGTCGTTGTTCCGGACCCGGTACTCCGCGCGGCAGCGCACGCGGCCGTCCGGGCTCACGACGCCGTAGATCTCCGCGGACTCCGCGTACGCCTGCACGACCGGCTCCGGGTCGTGGCGCCGCGACGAGATCTCCACCCTGAAGGGGTGCTGCGCGTACGCGAGCACCTCGAGCGGCGGGCGCTCCGGCTGCTCGGGCAGCTCGCCCACGTCCGCCTCCCGGAGGCCCTCCCGCTTCACCGCGATCTCGGTCGTGCCCGACGAGTGGATCACGAGGAACCCGCGCTCCTGGGCGTCGGGGACGGCGATCTCGGGCGCGACCGCGGTCCACGCGTCCGTGTCGAACTTCCTGTCGAACGAGAGGTCGAGCCGGTACTCGCCGCGGATGCGCCGCTGGAAGACGATCGTCCACGTCTCCGGGCCCTCGTCCGCCGCGGGCGCGCGCTTCTCCTTGATCCCCATCCCACGGAAGTCGACCAGCGGCCCCGTGCCCTTCGGCAGCGCGACCCGGATCTCGCGGACGCCCGTGCGCTTGATGTCGAGGAGCACGGTCGCGCCGGTCGCGAGCAGGCGCTCGCTCGGCAGGAGGTGCGTGACGACCGTCGCGGCGATCTGGGGCTCGTGCCGCTCGAGCGCGAATCGCGCGGAGTATCCCGGCTGCTCGAACCGCCACGCGAAGAGCATCCGCTCCGTCGCGCCGCCGAACGCGCGGCCGGCCTCGGCCATCCCGACCTCGGTCAACCCCTGCACGGCGCCTAGGTTCACGCGGAACGCCGGGTCCGACGCGACGACGAGGAGCCCCTTCTCGAAGGGGAGCCCCGCGCGGACGCCCGCGAGGTCGAAGCCGACGGCGCCCGCGTTGGGCACCCAGTCGACCTCGTCCGTGTCCATGGTCACGAAGAGCGCGTGGCGGCCGGGCTTCAGCCCCTCGGGGAACTCGAGGACGAGCCGGCCGTCGGGCTCGTACGTGTAGGGCGCGTCCCGTCCGTCGAGCACCACGCGGCGCAGGAGCCAGCCGCGCGGAAGCGCGGGCTCGAGCCGGAAGAGAGGGTCGCCCGCGATCTCGATGCCGAAGTAGGCCTGGAGGCTCTTGCCGCCCTCGCGGAACGCGAGGAGCGCCCGCGTCGTCGCCTCGGCGCGCGCCTCGACGCGCTTCAGCGTCGCCGCGATCCTCGCCTGCTCCGACCAGACCTCGTAGTGCGCGAGCGCCTGCGCCCCCTCGAGCCGCCGCACGCCGCTCACGGCGAACCCCTCGACCCGCACCTCGGGACGGGTGACGACGCCGACGGTGCCGCGGTAGCGCACCGCGCCCCGGACGCGCACGACCGGGATCTCCGCCGTCTCGACGCGGTCGCGCGGGAGGTCGGTCTCCAATGCCAGCGTCACGGTCTCCTGGAGCGGCTCCGTGAACCGCACCTCGATCACGTCCTCGCCCGCGCCGCGGACGAGCCGCCACGTCTTCACGCCCTTGCCGTCGAGCGCCTGCACGGTCTGGCCGGGCGCGAGCAGGAGGTCCACGCCGTCGACCGGCGCGCGGAGGATCGAGATCTGCAGGGAGGTCCGGAGCCCCGTCCGCGCCTCGCCGATCTCCGCGACCGTCTCGAACGAGGCGCCGAGCAGCGCGTCGAGCCGCCGCGCCGGCGAGCGCGGCTTCATCCACACCTGGAAGAGGCCCGTCCCGTCCGGGTAGCCGACGACGCGGCCGCCGGCCTCCCCCGAGCGGAACGCGCGCACGATCGGGCCGACCTCGCCCTCGACGTCCGGCGGCAGATCCAGCGCGACCATGTGCCCCGCGGCCGGCGGCAGCCGGAACGACCCGCGCAGGAGGTCCCCCTCGCGCGCGAGCTTCACCGACACCGAGGCCTCGACCTCGTGCGTGCCCGGCGCGTCGAACACGAGCGCGTCGCCGCGGAGCAGGGGCATCGCATCGAGAGCCGCGCCCTCGACGCGGAACGGGATCTCGACCGTCCCCTCGCCCTGCACGACGGCGGTGTACTTCGCGGCGATCCGCAGCACGTCGCCGTCGATCCGCGCCTCGCACGCGCCGCGCACGAGCCGCCCCGCGACGGGCGGCTTCTCGCGTGCCGCGAGGTCGTTGCTGCGAGCGAGATCGAGGAGCTTCCGGTACTCCTCGATCGTGATCATGAACCCGGCGCCCTTCAGGGGAAGGAGGTCCTCCGCCGGGGCGTGGATCCACACCTTGGGCTCGTCGAAGGGAGGGGGCTCCGGGGGAGAGTCGCCCGCCGCCGCGAGCCCCGCGAGCAGGAAGAGCCAGGGGTTCCTCATGACCGCACCTTCCGCATCTCGAGCACCCACACCGCGACCGTCGCGACGACGGCGCCCGCGAGAGCGCCGTTCCAGAAGCCGGCCCAGCCCGGCCCCGCGAACGCGAGCATCACGAGGGCGAGGAACGCGACGCACGCCCCGGCGCGCCACGGCTTCACCCTCCGCGCGAGGAGGACGACGCCCGCGCCGGCGAGAGCGACCGCGAGCAGCACGAGTACGACGCCTGTCGCGGCGGACGTGTGCGAGATGATGAGCTCGCCGTCGCCCGTGCCGTTCCAGAAGAGGCGCTCCCTGCTCTCGACCTGCGTCGGCTGGGGCACGATGTCCTTGAACGGGATCGGCCGCACGTTCGGCCCGCGGTCGGGCGCGTCGCCGAGCGGGCGCACGAGGCTCCCGAGCGCGTCGATCCCGCGCCGGAGCCACGTCCCCCGGGCCCCCTCGAGATCCGCCGGGGCGACGTTCCCCTCGAACCCGGTCGCGCGCCACGCCTTCGGGTAGTAGACGCTCCAGGAGAGGAGCGCCTGGAAGGGCTTCGTGCCCTCGCCCCACGCGGGGAGCCGCGGGCCCGTGATCCTCGTCTCGCGCACGAGCGCGCCCTTCGTCCTGACCGGATGCGTGTACGCGATCGCGACCTCGAACGAAGCGTCCTTCCTGAGACCCGTCTCGAGCGGCACGAGGAGCACGTGCCCCTCGCCGAGCCGCGGCTTCTCCGGCTTGCCCGCGACGCGCAGGTCCTGGATCTGGCTCTCCTCGGGGAGCTCGACGGCGAGGAATTGCCGGTCGTTGTTGAGGATCTCGAAGAACGCGGTCGTCGTCGCCGTCTTCTCGTCGGCGAGCACCGTCTTCAGGTAGGCGAGCCGCACGACGACGTCCGCCACGGGCTGGTACTCGTGGCGCGTGAGATCGAGCCGGAAGGGCTCGGGCTCGTCGAGGCGCCGCAGCGCGAGGAACGTCTCCGTCGAGCGGAGCGTCTCCGGGAGCTCGGCGGGATCGACCTCCTCCCACGGTCCCTCCGCGTCGACCTTGAGCGCGGGCGACTTCCGCACGGCGACGAAGGCGTTCGCCGACTCGACGCCGAGCGGGAGGATCTGCGGCACGGCGACCCCCCCCCGCTCGTTCACCTTGAGCGGCTCCTTGAAGACATCGTCGTACTCGACCCACATCGGCACGCGGCCGAGGGTCTCGCGCTGGAGCGTGACCGTGAAGGTCGTCGTCGGGATCTTCCCCTCCTCGACCGGGTCGTCGGCGTGCGGCTTCTCGCGGATGTTCGCCCCTTCCACCTTGAGCCGCTCGACGATCGACTTCGGCACGCGGAAGCGGAAGGTCTCGACGCCCGTGAACTGCACGTCGTAGAGGAGGTCCGCGCGGATGCGGACCTTCCCCTCGTCCGCCTGGAGCGCGTAGAGGACGTCGCAGGTGACCTTGGGCTTTCGAGCCTCGACGGCGAAGGACACCGTCGCGCCCGTGCCGTGCCACCGGTAGGCGAAGGAGAGGGGCAGCGGGGAGGGGAAGTTGTCCTCCTGCGCGAGCTGCGAGGGCTCGATCGGGATCACGCCCTTCACGGTCGCCGCGGCCTTGATGCCCGGGTCCATGTAGACGCCGAGCGTCCCCTCCTCGATGTCCGCGGCGAGCGGCCGCACGAGCGGGACGTCGAGCTTCGCCTGAGCGAGGTCGAGCGGCGCCTCGCCCGTGACGACGAGGTCGAACCGGCCGAGGCGGCGTCCGCGCAGCTCGAGCGTCATGATCCGGCGGCCGTTCTCGACCGCGTCGGTGCGGGTGTCGACGAGCCCCTCGTCGCCCACCTGCGTGAGGTTGAGCCACTCGGGGACCTCGGCGCGGAGGCTGAAGATGCCCGCGCGCTCGACGTTGCACTGGAGGACCTGGTTGAGCTTCAGCCGCCGGCGCTCGACCTCGAGCCGCGCGCGGGAGAAGACGGTCACGCGCGGCGCGATCCGCTCGGTCGTGAGCGTGACGCCGTACGGCAGCGCCGGGAAGCGGAAGCCGAGCGCGCGCTCGTTCACCTTGAGCGGGTCGGGGAGCGCGTTCACGTCGACCTGGAACGCGTTCTCGAGCGCGGCGGGGCGGAGGCCCACGCCCTCCGCGCCCTTGACGCGGAGGAAGCCGCGCTCGCGCGCCGCGCCCTCCAGCCGGAGGACGGGAAGCGGGAGGGGTCCGGGGACCTCGAAGGGCGCCTCGAAGTTGACGCCGAGCTGGTAGGCGCCGGCGACGGGCTCGTGCAGCGTGACCTCGAGGAGCGTGCGCGCCTCGTCCGAGAAGCTCCACGTCTTCAGGTTGTTGCCGAGGACCTCGAGCACCTGGACGCCCTGCGGCACGCGGACGCGGAAGTTGCTCGCGGGGGTCCGGAGCACCTGGAGGTCGAACGTCAGCACGCCGCGGAGGATGCGCTCCTCGACGTTGATCTTCAGCAGATCGGTCGCGAAGACGAGCGGCGGCTCCTTCGCGACCTCCTCGGCAAGGTAGCGCCAGGTGAGCTGGACGTTCGGTTGCGGGCCGAGGAAGGCGAGGAGCACGGTCTCGTCCCCCTCCGTCGTGGTCGTCATGGCGCGCGCAGGCTCGAGCCTGATCTCGGTGCCCTTGCCCGGCACGCGGAAGGAGAGCTTGTGGAGGGGGACCTGGGGGAGGTCGAACGCGCAGGTCGCGAACTCCTTGCCGCGCGCGATGCCCGCGACGAAGCTCGCGTCGACCTTGTGCCGGCCGACGCCCCGGAGCAGCAGCTCGTAGCCCTGCCCCGCGGGCGAGAGGACGCCCGCGGCGCCGTCGACGGAGACATCCTCGAACGCGACCTTCGAGAAGGCGAGCGGGACCTTCTGCCAGCCCTCGGCGAGCACCTCGATCTCGAGCGTCGCCTGGAACGACGCGATCCCCTCCTGCACGCGCCCCTCGTAGGTCGCGCTCTCGACGACGAAGGGGACCGGCGGCTTGCCCGGCTCCGCCTTGGGCCCGTACTTGAGACTCCAGAGCTCGAGGAACTCCCGGTAGGGCACCATCACGCGCTCCTTGTCGGTGCCCAGGACCTCGTCGAGCTTCGTGTAGGGGACGTAGATCTTGTGGAGCTCCGGGGCTTCCTGCGCGAAGCCGGTGGCGGCGAGGAGGAGGAGCGCGAGTCTCTTCATGCTTCCCGAGCATCCCGTCTCGGGCGTCTCGCGGGGTCAAAATCGGGTCATGTCCCGTGGCCTTTCCCCCCTCCCCCCGGAGCCCCCCTCCCTCCCGAGGGGTAGAATTCCCGCGTGCGAACACTCCCGCTCGCCCTCCTCCTCGTCGCCGCCGCATGCGGCGGCAAGCCCTCGCCGCAGCCGACGGGACGTCCTGAGGACGTCGCGAAGGCCGCGTTCGAGGCGCTCAAGGCGGGCGCGATGGACCCGCTCGAGTCGCACCTGATGACGGCGGATGAGTCGAAACGGATCACCGGGGTCACGCTCGACGACACTGCCGAGCGGGAGCGGCTGGGGCGGCTCCTCACGCAGGAGCACGAACGGCTCCCTGTGGACTGGGCGACGGCGAAGCCCGGCGCGGCCAGGGTGAAGATGGACGCGATGGGCGGCCGCGCGAACGTGAGCCTCCCGATCGCGAGCGAACTGGGTTCCGCGACCGTGGAGATCGAGGTGCTGAAGGTCGGCCAGCGGTACGTGTTCCAGGGCATGAAGCCCGCCAAGGGAACGGCGCTGAAGCACGCCGCGCCCGCCGAGGAAGAGGGCGAGCAAGAGGACGGCTCCGGCGAGGACTGATCGGCGCCGTCAACCGAGCAGCGCGCGAAGGCGGGCGGCCGCGGCGCGCGGGTCCCTCGCGCCGCAGATCGCGGCGGAGACGGCG
>JAKLKT010000145.1:0-1325 GCA_023150495.1 Planctomycetota bacterium | reverse complement strand
GAGGCGCGTGGCCCCCGCGGCGACGAGCTCCCGCGCGTTCTCCCCGGTGATGCCGCCGATCGGGAAGACGGGGAGGTCGGTCGCCGCGAGCGCGTCGCGGAGGAGCTTCGGGCCGCCCGGCGCGCGGGTGAGCTCCTTCGTCGCGGTCGGGAACATCGGGCCGATGCCGATGTAGGTGGCGCCGCGGCTCCGCGCGGCCTTCGCCTCCGCGCGGTCGTGCGTCGAGAGGCCGATGATCCATCGCCGGTCGATCGCCTCCGGCGGCGTGTCGTCCTCGCCGACATGGACGCCGTCCGCGCCCGCGGCCTCGACGAGATGGACGCGGTCGTTGAGGATGAGCGGGATCCCGCGTGGCCGGCACGCGTCCGCGAGCGCGCGCGCGAGTTGGAGGAAGCCGTCGTCGCTCGCCTCCTTGTCGCGGAGCTGGACCATCTCCGCGCCGCCCTCGATCGCGGCGACCGCCGTGGCTATCGGATCCGTGCGGCACGCCTGTGGCGTGAGCACGAGGTAGAGGCGGGCGCGCACGGCCGCATTATCGCCGTCCGGGCGGCCCGCGAAGTACAATCGCCGCGTGAGCCGCTGGGGGCTGATGCTCGATCCGGCCGCGGATCCCGACGCGCGCGAGGCCGCGTGGGAGGCGACCGTCGCGCGGATCCGGCCGGCGATCCTCTTCCAGCTGCGGCGCCGGATCCGCGGGTGGCGCGAGACCGAGGATCTCGCGGACCTCGCGCTGGAGCGGCTGCGCGAGCGGTTCGAGGGCGAGGGCGCGAGCGCGGAGGCGAGCAGGCTGAGGCTCTGCGCCGAGCGCGAGGTCGAGCGTCTCTGCGCGGAGCGCGGCGCGAAGGGCGGGATCGATCCCGAGTTCGAGCGCGACTGGTCGCGGGGCCTCCTCGGCGCGGCGCTCGAGGAGCTCGGCCGCGTGCGGCCGGAGACGCGCCGGATCCTCCTCAGGATCTACGACCGCCCGGAGGGCTCGCCGCCGCTCACCGTCGCGGAGCTCGCGGAGAAGCTCGAGCGGCCGGAGGCGGAGGTCGGCCACGCGCTCGAGGAGGCGCGCGGGGCGCTCCGCGACCTCTTCGCGAAGGAGATCCGCGAGACCGTGGCCGGCGCGGGCGCGGACGTGGAGGTCGAGGCGCTCCTGCCGCAGGCGCACGCGCTCTTTGAGTAGCGAGGCGCCCGGTTCCCCATCAGGTCCCCTGCTTCGCGAGAGGTCCGACCTCGCGTGCCGGGGCTGTCAGGTCCTTCTCTCCGCCGGGCGGCGCGCGGGACCATGTGCGCGGCGCACCACGGAGCAGGCGCTCCATGTTCATGGTCCGCCATCCGTC
>JAKLKT010000144.1 GCA_023150495.1 Planctomycetota bacterium | reverse complement strand
GACGCGCTGCCGCGCGCAGGCCGCGGGGCCCGCTCCCGCCGACTCGTACCTCGACGGCGCGGGGCCCTGCGACCTGCTGCACGCGTCCGGCAACGTGCGCGAGTGGTGCCTCGACCGCTACGATCCGCGCTGGTACCTGCGCAGCGCGCGCCGCGACCCGCGCGGCCCCGTGCACAGCATGCACCGCGTCGTGCGCGGCGGGTCCCACGCTTCGCCGCCGGAGGCGCTGCGCCTCCAGTTCCGCGACCACTTCGACGTCACGAAGAAGGCGTCCGACCTCGGCTTCCGCGTCGCGCGTCCCTGGGAGGGCACGCCGGGAACCGACGACTGAACGGAAGGTCGGCGAACGGGGGCCTAACTCCCGCGCGTCGCGCGTCCACCGAAGAGAAAAAATCCAAGATCGACTTGCCTCGTCCCGTTTCGGGGCTAGTCTTCCTTTCGGCTTTGGGTCTCAAAAAGAGACTCGATCTTTGGACCTGAACACGGGAACGGTACTCGGCTGAAAGGGCAAAGCCGGCGAAAGCCGGCGGCGCAAAGCTACAGGGCCTAACTCGCACTCGCGTGCGACATGGCAGCCAGCCGCCAAACGAGTCCGGACCGCGCGGAAAGCGCGCCCGGACGCTACGGCTTCCGGGCGCGCTTTTCTTTTCGGCCGAATGCCCCTTCTCCGGTTCGCGATTCGGTGGGGATGCAAGGAGGAGAACGGCATGCGGATCGACGATCGCCAGGTGCGGGACGTGTGGGTCAAGTACAAGAAGACCCGCCGCAAGGTCTACAAGAACACGCTGATCGAGACCTACCTTCCGCTGGTCCGGAGCGTGGCGGAGCGCATGCTCCTCACCCTGCCGGCCTCGGTGGAGCTCGACGACCTCACCTCGATGGGGACCTTCGGCCTCATCGAGGCGATCGAGCGGTTCGACCTCGAGCGCGGCGTCCTCTTCAAGACCTACTGCGTCAACCGCATCCGCGGGGCGATCCTCGACGAGCTGCGCGCGCTGGACTGGGTGCCGCGCCTCGTGCGCCACAAGTCGACGACGGTCGACCGGGTCGGCGGCCGCCTCCAGTCGAAGCTCGGGCGCGAGGCGACGCCGTGGGAGATGGCCGAGGAGCTCTCCCTCGACGTCTCCGAGTACCAGCGGATCGAGCGCGACAGCAAGCCCGTCGCGATGCTCTCCCTCTCCGAGGAGTCCAGCGAGGGCACCGAGGAGGGCAGCAACCGGATCGTCGACCTCGTGAAGGACGAGAAGGGCGAGGACCCGCTCCTGCAGGTCCACCGCGGCGACCTCCGCGACCTCGCCGCGAAGCTCCTCAACCGGAAGGAGCAGATCGTGGTCTCCCTCTACTACTTCGAGGAGCTCTCGATGAAGGAGATCGCGAAGGTCCTCGGCCTCACCGAGTCGCGGGTCTGCCAGATCCACGGCAAGGTCATCGAGAAGCTGCGCAAGGCCTTCGACCGGCTGCGCTGCGACCTCTTCACCGCCTAGACACACGCACGCGCGGCCTCGGCCGCGCTGGACCGCCGCAGGGGCCTCCGCGACCGGAGGCCCCTCGCCTTTCCAACGTGCGATAGACTGGCCCCCGATGCCCCGGGCGGCCATGCTCCTCCTCCTCTGCGCGATCCCCGCCGGCGCCCAGTCGGACGACAAGGGGTACGAGGACGACACCAACCCGCGCGCCCCGGGCACGCCGCTCGAGGTCGTCTTCACCCCCTACTACTGCACCCGCTGCGCCGAGGAGGGGAAGATCGCGGAGAAGAAGTCCGTCCAGCTGATGCGGAGGCCCATGGAGGATCTGGCGAAGATCCTCGCCCTCGAGGAGGGGGCGTGGATCGTCGTCGAGACGCCGCACTATAGGATCCTCTCCACGCTCAAGGCGTCGAAGGTGAGGCTCAAGGACGGCCCCTTCGTGCGCGCCGACCTCGAGCG
Organism: Planctomycetota bacterium; assembly: GCA_023150495.1. Lineage (GTDB taxonomy): Bacteria > Planctomycetota > PLA2 > PLA2 > PLA2 > PLA2. The sequence continues at coordinate 5,241 of JAKLKT010000144.1, read as the reverse complement.
CCTGAAGACGATCTTCCCGAAGTTCGCGATCGGGCGCGACGGCGCCTTCCTCGACGCGCACGAGCGCGTCCACCTCTACCAGATCCGCGCCGAGCGCCTCTACGCGCACTTCGCCGCGCTCACGGACAACAAGACGCCCTGGCTCGGCATGCTCGCGCCCTACGAGGTCTACCTCTTCGACGACTACGCGGAGCACCACGTCCTCGTCGACAAGTTCGTGGGCCGCGCCAACGACAAGGCGGGCGTGCCCGACCACCAGAAGGAAGCGCCCAACTACATGATGTTCACGACGGCCGAGAGCCAGGTCGCGCGCAACCCCGGAGGCGGGAAGGGCGACGCGATCTTCCACGGCCACGTGATCCACAACCTCGCGCACAATCTCGCCGACGGCCACGGCAACTACCACCGCGAGACGTGGGGCTGGCTCGAGGAGGGGCTCGGGCACTACTACGAGCGGCGCGAGCAGGACAAGGGCAACACCTTCTGCTGGTCGGAGGGGCGGCCGCCGGCGGAGTTCCTGAAGCCCGACTGGGAGTCGGTGATCTACGGCCTCGTGCGTCGCGGCCGCGACGACCCGCTGAGCCAGTGGTGCGAGAAGCTCCAGCCGGGCCAGCTCAGCGGCACGCAGAACGGGATGAGCTGGTCGATCGTGAAGTGGATGGTCGAGACGGAGCCGATCCGCTTCACGAAGATGCTCCAGAAGCTCGACGACTACGAGAACAAGCCCACGTGCGAGCAGTCGATCGAGTTCGCGTTCGGCGTCTCCACGACGGTGCTCCATCAGCGCTGGCGCGAGTACGTCCTCAAGGCCTACGCGCCGACCAAATAGCTGATCTTTTCCGGAATTTGGCGCCGCAAGCGGTTGGCGCCGCATGGGTTAGGGCGGCCGGGTGCGGCACGCGTGCCGCACCGGGCGCGCGGCCGCGCCCCCGGACCCCCTGTGCCAAGGGAGCCTCCCCCGACCGTGGCTCCCGCCCGCCTTGCGCCCGGCCGCCGCGTCCGTGGAGAACCTCGGTCCCTGCTATCCTGTCGCCGAGTCGGAGGGAACCATGCGCCGCGTCGCCGCGATTCTCGCTCTTGTTCTTGCCTCCTCGCACGCGCAGGAGGCCGAGTTCTCCTGGTCGGGCCGCCAGCCGCTCGCCGGCAAGACGGACTCCGCCCCCTCGATCGCGCTCCTCGGCACGAGCATCCACGTCGTGCACACGGGGAAGAAGTCGAACAACCTCTACCACGCCGTCTTCGACGGCAAGGGCTGGCTCGGGGAGACCGAGGTCCCCGGCCGCGAGAGCGGCTCCGGCCCCGGGCTCTGCGCGTTCGACGGCAAGCTCCACATGGTCTACGCGGGCGCGAAGTCGAAGGTCCTCTACCACGCCACCTTCGACGGCCGCGCGTGGGGCCCGGACACGATGCTCGCCGGCCGCAAGGCGCGCGGCACCCCCGCGCTCGTCGCCTACAACGGCGCGCTCCACATGCTCTACCTCGGCGAGAGCCGCCCGAACGTCTACCACTCGACCTTCGACGGCACCACGTGGTCCGCGGAGACGCAGATCCCGGGCTACGACACGAACAGCTCCCCGACCGCGGGCGTCTTCGACGGCACGCTCCACGTGACGACGGTCCGGAAGGACACGAGCGACGTCTACGACATCACCTACGACGGCCGTGCCTGGGGATCGGCGACCAACATCCCCGGCTTCCCCGCCCACGGCGCGCCGGCGCACCACTCCGACGGCAAGCGCCTCTGGCTCTTCGCGTCGCTCGGCAAGAAGCCGATGCGCTACTGCTCCTACGACGGCCGCACGTGGAGCGGCGCCTACGAGATCAGCGGGCAGGCCTCCGCCGGCGCGCCCGGCGTCGTGCCGCTCGCCGAGGGCGCGGAGACCGTGCTCCACCTGATCTACCGCGAGCACGACGGCACGGCGATGTGGCACACGAAAGGCTACGGCAGGAAAGCGAAGGAGTGACGGGGGTTCCCGGGGCCCTCCCCCTTCTCCCGCCCGGGGCGCGCTTCCTGCTCGTGCTCGCGCACGGCGCGGGCGCGGGCATGCGGCACCCGTTCATGGAGGGCGTCGCGCAGGCGCTCGCGGCGGAGAAGATCGCGACCTTCCGCTACGAGTTCCCGTACATGGCCGCGGGAAGGAAGCGCCCCGACCCGAAGCCCGTGCTCCTCGCCACGGTGCGCGCGGCCGTCGATCTCGCCGCGAGGGAGGGCCTCCCGCTGCTTGCCGGCGGCAAGTCGATGGGGGGGCGGATGACGACGCTCGCCGCGGCGGACGGCGGGCTCGCCGTTCAAGGCATCGTGCTGCTCGGCTTCCCGCTGCACCCGGCGGGGAAGCCCTCGAGCGAGCGCGCCGAGCACCTCGCGCGGGTCGTGCAGCCGACGCTCTTCGTTCACGGCACGCGCGACAAGCTCGGCGGGCTCGACCTGCTCAGGCCGGTGCTGCCGCCGAAGGCGACCTTGCACGTCGTCGAGGGTGCGGACCACGGCTTTGCCGTGAAGGGGAGGGGCTCCGGGGACGTGCAGCGCGAGATCGCGCAGGCCGTCGCGCGCTGGGCGGACGCGCTCTGACGTAGAATGCGGGCATGCGCCTCCCGAAGGCGTTGCGCGGCCCGCCCGATCTGCCGCGGACCTGGTGGATCGCCGGCGCGGGCGTGATGGTGATCCTGCTCTTTGTCATGCTCGCGATGCCGTGGCACGAGATCGGGCAGCGGGTCCGCGACAGCGAGCTCCCCCGGCCGCGGTTCCACGGACCTCGCTGGGGCCTTGAGAAGTGCATCGCCACCGGCGACTACACGACGATTGTCGTCGATCGCAACGCCGAGCCCGCCATGCCCGATCCCGAGGCGTGGTTCCGCGAGCACAAAGAGCGTCGACCCTACATCCGGACCTTCCTGCTTCGAGCCCACCGCCACGTGCCCTGGAACGCGGTCGCCCGGATCCTCGACGGCGCCGCCCGAGCCGGGCAGCCGGACATCCTCCTCCAGATCGGCGTTTGGAACTTCCTCGATCTTAGGCTTGAGCCGGGCGACGCGGAGGTCACGATCACGAAGCTGCCGCTGCAGGATCCCGAAGGGACGCTGGCGAGGATCCGCGAGCACGCCGGCGGAGGTCCACTCGTCCGCGTGGATCTTGAGGCGGGCGAGGATGTCGAGACGGTCCTCCACGCCCTCGAGTGCTTCGCGGCGGGTGAGGACGAGGGGGCGGTCCGCCTCGCCCTCCCGCGGTAGGGCGCGGGCTTGGCCCGCTCGGTTATCCTCGGTGCGGGATGGCGAAGGGCGCGAACCCCTACGACCGGAGCGTGCCGTGGCAGGAGCGGCTCGACCACCTCGTCGAGACCATGCGGGCGGTGAGCCGCGAGAAGGAGCCTCGCGCCATGGTCGAGGCCTACTCGCAGCGCATGCGCACGGAGCTCTTCGGCCGCATGCTCTCGCTCACGAGGCGCGGCATCGAGCCGCCGAAGTTCATCCTCGCGCGGGACACCCTGTGGGAGCGGCAGCCCGATCCGTGGCGCGAGCGCGACAAGCTCCCGCGGCTCGAGGGCGGGCTCCTCGGCGAGCTCATGTTCGGCAACACGGTCCGCTACGTCCCGGACCTCTCGCTCCCGGCCGACGACCCGGCCGCGGAGCTCCTCCGCGGCTGGCGCTCGCTCGTCGCGCTGCCGGTCTTCGACGGCGGCGAGGCGCTGAACGTGACGCTCTTCCTCCGCCAGCAGCCGAACGCCTTCGATCCGGACGACCTGCCGCACATGTTCTGGACGACGAACCTCTTCGCGCGCGCGACGCACAACCTCGTGCTGTCGAGCGACCTCAAGCGCGCGAACGAGGCGCTGAAGAGCGCCTACGAGGCGCTCGACCGCGAGGCGCGGCTGATCGCGGACCTGACGAACGCCCTCCTGCCGCGCGAGCTGCCGAGGATCCCCTGCCTCGACGTCGCGACGCACTACCAGCCGGCGGCGCGCGCCGGCGGCGACTACTACGACTTCTTCAACCAGGCGGACGGCACCTGGGCGCTCTTCATCGGCGACGTCAGCGGCCACGGGAGCCCCGCCGCCGTCGAGATGGCGATCACGCGGACGCTCGCGCACGTGCGGGCGGAGAGCCCCTTCGGCCCCACCGAGATGCTCGCATTCCTGAACGAGCGGCTCTCCGGGCGCGCGCTCGTGAACCCGGGGTTCGTGACCGCGCTCTGCGCCGTCTACGACCCGCGCCGCGGCACCATCCGGTACTCCTCCGCCGGCCACCACCCGCCGCGGCTGAAGCGCTGCAGCGACGGCACGCTCTTCAGCCTCGACGGCAGCGGCTCGCCGCCGCTCGGCGTGCTCGGGAAGATCCGGTTCAAGGACGCCGAGCAGGAGCTCGTCGCGGGCGACCAGCTGATCTTCTACACGGACGGCATCACGGAGGCGATGAACCCCTTGGGCGAGATGTTCGGGCTCTCGCGCCTCGACGGCGTCCTCGAGAACTGCGGCATCGACGCGAAGGCGATCATCGAGTCGGTTCTCGCGGAGCTCGACGCCTTCCGCGGAAGCCGCGAGCTCGCCGACGACGTGACGATGCTCGTCGCCCGCGTCACCGGCTGATCCCCTCGTACCCTCGGACCGCATCCGCCGTCTCGGCGCCCCACGGAGCGTAGCCGTCGAGGAGGAAGCGGGCGAGCGCGCGGGTGTCGTCGTCGAGCGAAGCGTCGAGCATCGCGTCGCGGAGGAGCGCCTCGGCGCGCTCGACACGGCCCTCGACGAGGCGCGCCTCCCGGCGGAACGCGTTCAGGCACTCCTGCCGCGCCCCCGTCTCCGTCTGGATGCGGAGGAGCGCCTCGGCGCGGTCGTAGTCCCCCTCCGATCCGCTCCAGTCCGCGAGCGCGCAGAGCCAACCGGTCTCGCCCGCCTCGGCCCGCGCGCGGAGCTGCGCGACCAGCGGCGCGGCATCCTCCTCCGTGAGCGCGACGCCCCGCGCGTGCTCGGCGACGCTCTCGAGGATCGCGTCCCGGACCAGGGGATCGCGCTCGGCGAGGAGCGCGCCCGTCGCGAGGCGGACGTGGGGGGGCTCCGGGGGCGTCGCGTAGCCGAGGAGCAGCCTCGCGGCGGCCGCGCGGACGTGGGGCTCGTCCGCGCGGAGGCAGCGGGCCGCGTTCCCGAGCACCTCGGCGGTCACGGCGGCGCTGCGCGCGGCCTTGACGAACGGGTTCAGGACGAGCGCGGCGACGAGGAGGTCGCACGTCTCCTCGTCGGCCTCCGGAAGCAT
>JAKLKT010000143.1 GCA_023150495.1 Planctomycetota bacterium | reverse complement strand
GTTCGCGAGGACGAAGACGGCGAGGCCCAAGAGGAAGCGGAGGAGCTTCCTCTGCCGCGGGGTCAGGACGGAGGCCATGGGGCCCTAAGCGTAGCAACGCGGATACCAGCCGGCCTCGTTTCCGAATCCGTTGTCGGACAACGACTTAGGCGTGCCGGGCCCCGGAAACCCGTGCGCCCCCGCTCGCCCCTCGTAGAAAATACTAGCGGTACGGTGCCTGGCTCCGTACCGCTAATTCACGGCGGCATCCCGAAGCGGAGGATGAGGCCCTTTCGGCCGACGGCCCACGCCTCCTCGCCCGCGACCGCCGCGACGTCATTGAGCGCGCCATCCGCGCCGTGCGTGATCACGGGCACGTCGATCCAGCGGCCGTCGCGGAGGACCTTCGGGAACGCCATGCCGAAGTAGGCGTGGGCCTCGCCCACCGCGAAGACCCGGCCCTCCGGAGAGACGGAGATGCCCCCGATGGACCAGCCCGCGATCTCCTTCTCGAAGGACGGGCCGCGAAAGACCGCGCCCTCGCGGCTCGCGAGCCACGCCTCGCCCTCGCGCATCGCGCAGCCGCTGAGGATGCCCCCGTAGTCTCCCGGGATCTCGCGCCACGTGAGGCCGCCGTCCTCCGTGAGCATCGCCCGCCGGCCCTCATGGACGAGAACGCCGCGCCCCGGGGCCTCCGGCACGGGCCCTTCGGCTCCGAGGCGGAGGTCGATGGCGATGGCGACGATCGCGTGAGGGGTCGGGGTCGCGCTCGCCCATGTGACGCCCCCGTCCCCGCTTCGCCATAGCCTCCCCCCGGAGCCCCCCACGAGAACGAGCCCATTCGGGCCCACCGCGCACGCGCGGAGATCCTCGCGCGTCGCGAGCGGGATCTCGCGCCAGGCCCCTTCCTTGCGCAGCAGCAGCGCGCCGCCGTCGCCGACCGCGCACCCGAGCGCGTTCGAGAGCGCGACGTCCCGGAGCGCCGAGCGCGCGGGCGAAGGGACCTTGCGCCAGGCATCGCCGTCGTACTCGAGGATCACCCCCTTCCCGCCCACGGCAGCGCCGCCGCCGCCCGCCATCGCGATCGCGTGGAGGTCCTCCTCCGTCGGCGGGCCGCCGGGAACGATCGTCGTGCGCAGCGGGTACGTGAAGGATTCCGACGCGCCGTTCCAGAAGGCGACGTTGAAGGGGAGGATGTCCACGAACTGCGTGTCGACTCGCTCGCCGTGGCGGATCTCGACGAGGAAGAGAGCGTTGAGACCGACGGGGTCGATCATGCCCCACGGGTTGTCCCGCAGGCGATGCCCCGTGGCCGTCTCGGTCGTCCTCCCGCAGGAGCGGTTCGGCAGACTCGCGCGGCCCCGGTCGTCCGTGCGCAGCCGGAAGACCGGCGGCCCCCGGAGCTGCCGGTTCTCGTCCTGGTAGACGGTGAGCTTCGCGCCGGCCAGCGGGCGCCCCCACGCGTCGAGCACGAAGAGACCGCAGCGCCGAGGCAGGTCGTAGAGGTACTCCCCGTAGTAGCCCCGGCGGCGGTGCAGGTTCGCGTTCATCGCGAGCACGCTGTGGTCGGAGTAGTAGGGGCCGCAGCTCGTCATCATGCCGCCCGCGCGCGAGTTCGGCCGCCGCAGGTCGGGGCGGACGAGGTTCATCCCCTCCTCCATGTTGATCTGGTAGAGGTCGATGAGCCCGAGCTGGTGCGAGAGCTCGTGGAGGCAGGAGGCGAGATGGCCGCGAATCGCCTCGGGCTCCTGCCGGAAGATGGGGAGGTACTCCGCGGTCCTGAAGCCGCGCTTGCCGTCCCACGGGAGGTCGACTGGAGCGTGCGTCCCGGAGGGCTCCGGGTCGGGCGTGTCCTCGGGGACGACGACGATCTCGTCGAGGCGCACGCGCTCGAGGATTCCCTGCGGTGCGCCGGGACAGGTCGACTCGCGGAACATCCGGTTCATCCACGCGACCTGTTCCTGCGCCCAGTCGTCGAACGACGCGATCTCCGGGTTGACCTTGCGGGCGTCGGTCCGGAACCAGTCGTAGAGCCCCTGCCAGACGTGGAAACGGAAGGAGAGCGCGTTCGTCTGCTCCTCCCGCGTGTTGTTGCTCTCGATGTCCTCCCGGATCCGCCCGTGCGGGTCGACGCTGAAGCGGACGAAGTGGGGCACCTCCTCGGAGTCCCACCGCCACTCGAGGGAGGCGCGTGCCTCCTGGCCGGGAGCGAGGGAGGGAAGCGTCCCCTCGAGCACGCGCGCGCCGTCGAGATGCCACGCGTACTCGAAAGCGCCGGTGGGCGCGTCGCCGGGGTTCTTGACCACGGCCGTGAACACCACGCGCTCGCCCCGCGCCGGCCAGCGCTTCTTCCGCCGCTCCGCCGCCGTGAGCAGTGGGAGCGGCTTGCCCGGGCACGCGGGATCGGCGTCGCGGTCGTACTCGACAAGGTACCGGTCGTAGCGCGGCGTGCGGGACACGAAGGCGACGTCCAGATCCGGGCCCGCGGCGGATGCCCCGGCCAGCAGGAGGACGGAGAAGAGCCCGCGTCGACTCACGGTCGCCCCTCATCCTCGTCTACGCGTCCACGCGCCGCCGCCGGACGCGCCGCGCGGCTGCAACGGGAGTGTTGCGGCGGACTATCGCGACAGCTCGCGGATGAACGCGATCGCCTCGTCGCGCACCGGGTCCGGGGCCTTGCGCGACATGAGCGGCGAGCTCTGCCCGTGCGTGCGGTCCTCCATGTAGCGGAAGCGGATCGACGTGATGCCCAGGGCCTTGACGGCATCCTCGAAGTCCCTCGTGTACCGCACCATCGAGGGCTCGCGCTCGGCGACGACGAGCATCGGGACCTTGGAGCCCTTCAGGTACGTCGTCGGCGAGGCCGCGACCCAGTCCGCCTCCGTGTCGCCGAAGATCCACTTCAGGTGCGCGTCGGCCTTCTCCTTGCCGAGGCCCGGCTCGCCGTCGAGGCCGTCCGCGAGGATCGCGTGGTACTTCACGAGGTCGTAGCCGCCGCCGATCGGGATGACGCCGCGAATCTCCCCCACACCGAGCCCGTGCGCCACGAGGTAGCGCGGGTCGAGCGCGAGGAGTGCCGCGAGGTGCGCGCCGCAGGAGTGGCCGGAGAGGAAGAGCGGACTCCCCGGGAACCGCTTGCGCAGCCACGCGAACGCCATCGCGCAGTCCTCCGCGTGCGCCGGGTGCCGGAAGCCCTCCTTCGGCGCGGAGGGCTCGTTCCAGACCCGCGAGCTCAGGCGGTAGCTCATCGCCGCGAATCCCACGCCGCGCTCGGCGAAACGCATCGCGAGCGCCGTCTCGCCCGCACGGTCCCCGTAGGACCACGCGCCCGCGTGGATCCAGAGCACGATCGGGAACGGGTCCTCCGCCGCGGGCAGGAAGAGATTCAGCTTGTGCCTCTCGTGCGGCGCCGCGTCGCCAAGCGCGTAGGAGAGGTCGCGCTCCACCGTGACGGCGAACATGCCCGGCGACCGGTCGGGCTCCTCGAGCAGCGCCTGCGGGTGCACGCCCAGCGTGAGCGGGAGCGACCGGCGCTCCCCGTCGCGCAGGATCCCGACCTCGACCTTCGCGCCGGCGCCCGCCTCGCGGATGGCCGCGCCGAGCGCCGCGGCCGTCGGGACCTCCTTCTCCCCGAAGCGCACGACGACGTCGCCGTCGAGGAGGCCGGCCGCGGCAGCCGGCGTGTCCGGCATGACGCGCGCGAGCCGCACGCCTGCGGTCCCGCCGACCGTCGCGTCCTCGAGCTGCGCGCCGAAGTACCCGGGGCGCTTCGCGGGAGGATCCGCGGGGCAGAGCGTGGCGGCGAGGAGGAGGAAGGCGATGCGGCGCATCCGGGAATCAGACCATGGATTGCACGGGAAGGGAGGGGGCTCCGGGGGCAGCGAAGGCGACCGGCGGAACCGGCCTGCCAGGCGGCGCGCAGACGGGATACTAGTTGGCGGGAGCCTGGCACCGTACCGCTACGATCGGGGGAGGTCGCCGAGGCGGGTGATCTTCTTGATCTCGGCGCGGGGTATGGCCACGCGGTCGTGCTTCTTGAAGATGCCGTACCGGGCCGCGAAGCGCAGATAGTCGGCCGTGCTCTTCCCGTCCGCGCCGTCGTCGTGGTGGTCCGCGTCGAGCAGGATGATCCCCGCCCGGCTCTCCTCGTCGCAGCGGCCGACGTAGACGCGCCGGCCGCTCGTCTCGACGACGACCGTGATCCCGTGCAGCTCGCCCTTGTCGCTGTGGAACGTCCCCACGCGCTACTTCTTCGCGCAGAACTCGTCGAACGCCCCCACGAGCTCGAAGGCGACGCTCGGCGCGTCCCTCCCCTCGATCATGTGGCGCGGCAGGAAGAAGACCGGCTCGCCGTCCTTGAAGAGCACCGCGGACGGGCTCGACGGCGGGAACTGCTTGAAGTGGGCGCGCGCCGCGGCCGTCGCGTCCGTGTCCTGGCCGGCGAACACGGTCGCGATCCGGTCGGGCTTGTGGTCGCCCGAGAGCGCAAGCTTGAGCCCGGGGCGCGCGCTTCCCGCGGCGCACCCGCAGACCGAGTTGACGAAGAGGAGCGCGGTGCCCTTCTTCGCCTTGAAGAACTCCTCGACGGACTTCGCGGTGGTGAGCTCCTTCGCTCCCAAGTCCACCATCTCGCGGCGCATCGGGGCGACGAGCTCGGGGTCGTACGGCATGGTGAAGATCCTACCCTCTCGGAGGAGACGGTCCCCTGCCCCCCGAGCCCCCTTACCCAACGACCAGACCAACGAGACCAAATGAGACCAATCGAACGAAAACCGTGCAGTCGTAAAACCATTACTGTAAACGTCTTATGCGAAGTTACGAACTAATGCCCACATCCGGTTTGCACTGGTCCCACGCTGTGGTTCGCTCGGGGTGCAGGCTCCTTACAGGCATCCGGACAGATGGGGAAATTGGACCATCGCGGCGCCTCCCCCCTTGGCAGAGGGCAGGGAGGCGGGCGGGTCCCGCCCCGCCAAACGGCGGGGGGTGACCCTGCGCCCTCGGTACGTCCCGAGGTAAGGCGCATGGGAGGCGCCAATGACCACCGGGTCATCCGCCTCCTCCGCGCGCTGCTCGCGTTCCCCCGCGTCCTCAAGCTCTACCCCGCCGGCCACGCGCGCGTCGAGGCGCAGGTCGCGGAGCTCAGCCGGTTCCTCGACGACGTGTTCGGCGGGCGGAAGGTCCCGCTCACATTCCAAGTTCGCGGCGTGCGCGTCGAACTCAACGACGAGCCTGTCACCGCAGCTCCCGAGATCACCTCGGACCTGGCCTACAAACTGCGCCGACGGCGCATCCGGAGCCTGATCCTGCTGCCGGGGATCGAGCGCTCGGAGCTGAAGCTCCTCGCGGAGCTACTCTGCCTCGATGCACGGGATCTCGCCCGTTCGGGAGGCGCGCACGCCTTTTTCGCCCGTTCCCCCCACCCCCACCTCCAGGTCTCGACCTTCCGCGGCGACGGCGACGGCGAGGACACGGAGGACGAGCAGGGCATCGGCCAGCTCACGCCGCTCCTCGCGGAGCGGATGCGCGCGCCGGAGACGATCACGCGGTTCGAGCAGCTGCAGCGCACGCTCGAGCGGAGCCTCCGCGCGGAGCCCCAGAGCGTGGCCCACGTCCAGGGCAACCTCGACAAGCTGCTCCTCGCCTTCTTCGCGCGGCCGGAGTGGGAGGCGATGGAAGCCGACGCGCTCCAGTCCGCGCTGCTCGCCTTCCTCGAGATCGTCGAGCACACGCTCGACCAGCCGGCCCTCGCCGCGATCCTCACGGCCCGCGTCGAGAGCCTCCGGTCCTTCTTCCGCGGCGTCACGCCGCAGGATCTGACGCGGGGCAGCGCCGCCGTGCACGCGGGCAGCGGCGAGCAGGAGGCCTACTCCACGGAGAAGGTGCGCGAGCTGCTCGCGGCGGAGCAGCCCGACGCGCAGGCGACGCTCGTCTCGATCCGCCGCCACCTCGAGTTCCACTCCTCCGAGGAGACCGCGCTCCTGATCCTCTGCGAGCTCCTCGTCACCGCGGAGACGCCGGAGGAGTTCCACGAGCGCCGGCACATGTTCCTCTCGACGATCGCCGAGGCGCGCTACTCGTCGACCTCGGTCGCGCGCGTGCTGCGGCACATCGCGATCGACATGCCGCCGGTGCACCACGAGTCGCGGGAGCAGCTGATCCAGGCGGTCTTCGACAACACGCGCGACGAGGAGGCCGTGCTCCTCCTGCTCGCCTCGATGACCGACCGCCCCGAGCTGGCCCGCCCGATCGTGAAGCGGCTCTCGGCGCGGGCCAACCCGTTCCAGATGCTCGTGCGCATCCTCGCGACGCCGCTCCTCCGCCCCTTCCGGCACGTGGCGACCGAGCGGCTGCTCGAGGTGGCGCGCGAGAAGAAGCAGACGCTCGCGCGCTGGGCCCGCCAGAATCGCGAGCTCTTCTTCCGGCCCGAGATCTTCGGCCCCCTCTTCGCGCAGGGGACCGCGGTCGTCGGGCCGATCTGCAAGGAGATCCTCACGAAGGGCTCGCCCGCGGACCGCCAGGAGCTGGTCAGGAGGCTCGCGGAGACGGGGAGCGACTCGGCGCTCCGCCTCCTCCTCCTCGGTCTCGCCTACGGCGACGACGGGATCGACCAGGAGCTCGTCCGCGCGCTGGGCCGGTTCAAGTCGCCGCTCGCGGCGGGGATCCTCGCCGACATCGTCTTTCGGGCCAACGTCAGGAAGCGCGGGATCGCGGAGGCGAGCACCGCGATGAAGGCGCTCCAGCAGATGGCGAGCGCCGAGAGCGTGGCCTTCCTCCAGAAGGTGGCGCGCGCGCGCTCCGCCTTCCTGCCGCTCTTCCGCCGGGATCTGCGGCAGATGGCCCTGAGCGCGCTCCAGGAAACGACCGCCACAAGCGGGGAGAATCGTCAATGAGCGACGTCATGACGCACCTCGAACTCGACAGGGCCGAGGAGCTGGCCCGCCGGCTCGCAGCCGCCGTGTCGGCGCGGCGCATCTACGCGCCCGACCACACCCGCGCGCACACCGCGCTCCACGACCTCGTCGCCGAGCTGCGGCGCTCGTTCGGTCTCGGACACGAGCGCCTGCGCTTCACGGTGACGGGCGGCGTCCTCACGCACGAGGGGGTGCCCCTCGTGAACGGGACGGCCTCGCACCTCGCGCAGCTCTTCCAGGAGCGCGACTGCGGCGGCGTGGTCTTCCTGAACGGCGTCGGCGACGAGCCGCTCTCGCATCTCGTCGACTGGCTCGCCGG
>JAKLKT010000142.1 GCA_023150495.1 Planctomycetota bacterium | reverse complement strand
GCCTTCATCGCGGCGTCCCGCTGCTGGACGGCGGCCTGCGCGAGCTTCACCTTCGCCTGCTGCGCGTCGAGATCGGACTTCGCGAGGTCGAGCTCCGCCTCCGACGCGACGCCCCGCACGCGGAGCTCGGCGATCCGCTCGTGCTCTCGCTGCGCGCGGCCGGCCGCGACCGCCGCCTCGTCCGCCCCGGCGCGCGCCACCTCGAGCTCCGCCCGCGCCTGTTCGACCTGCTGCACGACCTCGTCGTCGTCGAGCCACGCGACGGTCTGGCCGCTCTCGACCCGATCGCCCACGTTCACGACGAGCCGTTCGAGGCGACCCGCGATCTTGGGCGAGACGACGAACTGCGACCGGGGGCGGAGCGTCCCGACGAGCGTGCGGACGTCCTCGACGTTCTCGCGCGCCACCGCCTCGGCGACGACGGCGACCGGCCCCCCGCCCCCCCGCGCCCCCTGCGCGACCGGCTCATCGAGCTTCTTCCAGACGAGCCAGCCGATCCAGGCGAGGCCGGCCGATGCGGCGACGGCGAGGAGCAGCTTGAAGACTCGCATGCGCGGCGGGGCGGGCATTGTAGACCAGGCGCGCACGCGCGCGGTCGGGAGGACGCCAGGGGCTCGGGGCTCCGAGCGGGGGAGTGTATAAAGGGGCCTTGCCCCCGCCTCCGGGCGCAAGGCCATGCACGCCCTCCGACGAGCGCTCCTCGCCCTCGCGATCCTCGCGTCGTGCGGCGCCAGGGAGGACAGGAACGTCGTGCGCGTCGGCCACTTCCCGAACCTCACGCACGCACAGGCGCTCCTCGGACACGCGCGGACGCGCGCGGGGCAGCGGTGGTTCGAGGAGCGCCTCGGCGAGGGGGTCCGCGTCGAATGGTACGTGTTCGACGCCGGGCCGAGCGCGATGGAGGCCCTGCTCGCGGGTTCGATCGACCTCGCGTACGTCGGGCCGAACCCGGCCCTCAATGCGCACGTCCGGACCGAGGGCAACGACATCAGGCTCGTCGCAGGCTCGGCGCGCGGCGGCGCGGCGCTGGTCGTGAGCGGCACCATCCGGACCGACGCCGACCTTCGCGGCAGGCGCGTTGCCACACCGCAGTTCGGGAACACGCAGGATGTGGCCTGCCGCGCATGGCTCCTCGACCGCGGGTTCCGTGTCACCCAGACCGGAGGTGACGTGAGCGTCGTCCCGACGGCGAATCCGGACCAGCTCGCGCTGTTCCAGAGCGGGCAGCTCGACGCCGCGTGGACGGTGGAGCCTTGGGTGTCGCGGCTCGAGCTCGAGGCGGGCGGACATGTCCATCTGGAGGAGAAGGAGGCGGTGACAACCGTGCTCGTCGCGAGCGCGCGTTTCCTCGCGGGGCGGCGGGAGCTCGCGCGTCGGTTCGTCGCGGCCCACCACGAGCTGACCGCGTGGATGGTCGCGCATCCCGCGGAGGCCAAGGCCGAGGCCGCGGCCGAGCTCCTCGCCGAGGTGCGACGGGCCATCCCCCCCGAGATCCTCGATCGCGCGTGGCCCCGTCTCTCGTTCGACGCGGCGCCGCCGCTCGCGGCGCTGGAGGAGTTCCAGCGAAAGGCCGTGCGGAGCGGGCTCCTCGAGCGGGCCTTCCCGCTCGACCGCCTCTTCGAGGAGCCGTGACGACGTTCCCCGAGGAGCTCGCCCATCCCTCGAAGATCGCCGTGCGCGGCGTCTCGAAGTCGTACCGGACCGCCGCGGGCGTCGTTGCCGCGCTCGATGACGTGAGCATCGACATCGCGGAGGGCGAGTTCGTCTGCCTCGTGGGACCGAGCGGGTGCGGCAAGTCCACGCTCCTCAACCTCGTCGCGGGCCTCGACCGCGCGGACAGGGGCGAGATCCTCGTGGACGGGGCGCCCGTGCCGGGGCCCGGTCGCGACCGGATGGTCATGTTCCAGGAGGCCGCGCTCTTCCCGTGGCTCGACGTGATGGGGAACACGCTCTTCGGGCTGAAGCTCAAGCCGAACCTGACCCCAGAGGCGCGCCGGGACGTCGCGCTCTACTACCTGCGGCTCGTCGGCCTCGAGGGCTTCCTCCGCGCGAACGTGCACGAGCTCTCGGGCGGCATGAAGCAGCGCGTCGCGCTGGCCCGCGCGCTCGCCCCGAACCCGCGCGTGCTGATGATGGACGAGCCCTTCGGCGCGCTCGACGCGATGACCCGCGAGCAGCTCTACGGCGACCTGCAGAGCATCTGGCAGGCGAAGCGGAAGACGATCCTCTTTGTGACGCACAACGTGCGCGAGGCGGTCTGCCTCGGCGACCGCGTCGCGATCATGACGCCCCGGCCCGGGCGCATCCGCGAGGAGTTCCGCGTGACCCTGCCGCGACCGCGCGACATCAACGCGCTCGACGTCGCCGGCCTCGGCCGGGAGATCACAGACGCGCTCCGGCGACTCCTCCCGGGAGGCCGCGGGTGAGGCGCCGGGTCCGCTCCCTCCTCTTCTTCGCCGCGCTCGTCGTGCTCTGGGAGGCGGTGGCTCGCGCGGGGATCTGGCACCGCGCGCTGCTCCCGACGCCCTACGACGTTCTTTCCTTCCTCGGCCGCGCCGCGGCCGACGGCACGCTGCTTCGGGCGACTCTCGTGACGCTGCGACGGCTGCTCCTCGGCTACGCCGTCGGGCTCGTTCTCGGGATCCCGCTGGGCGTCGTCGCGGCGCGCTCCGCGCTCGGCCGCGACACCCTCGGCCTTCTTGCCCTCGGCCTCCAGGCGCTCCCGAGCGTCTGCTGGCTGCCCATGGCGCTCCTCTGGTTCGGCCAGACGGAGTCCGCCATGCTCTTCGTGGTCGTGATGGGCACGATCTGGTCGATCCTCCTCGCCGCGAGCGACGGCCTCCGCTCCGTCCCGCCGATCTACGTCCGCGCCGCGCGAACGATGGGGTCGAAGGGGCTCCACACGTGGACCCGCGTGATCCTCCCGGCGGCCCTCCCCTTCTTCGTGACCGGCATGAAGCAGGGGTGGGCCTTCGCGTGGCGTTCGCTGATGGCGGCGGAGATCTTCGTGACGATCCTCACCGGCTTCGGGCTGGGTCAGCTCCTGCACTACGGCCGCGAGCTGCACGCGATGGACCAGGTGCTCGGCGTGATGCTCGTGATCGTCGCGGTCGGCCTCCTCGTGGACCGCCTCGCGTTCGCGCCGCTCGAGCGCTTCCTGCACACGCGCTGGGGCACCGGGTGATCCGCCGCACTGTGCGCCTCGCGATCCCCGACGGGCTCCATGCGCGACCCTGCAGCGCGATCGCGCAGGCGATGAAGCGGTTCAAGGGGACGCTCGAGATCCGGCTCGGCGTTGCCAGGGCGGACGCCCGGAGCGTCCTTCAGATGATGACGCTCAACGCCGGAGTGGGCGCCGAGATCGATCTCCTCGCCTCGGGAGAGGACGCCGAGGAGATCGTGGCGGCCGTGGTCGCCATCATCGGGTGAGGCCCCCGGACCCCCGATACTTCCCCTCCTTCCCGGGCTCGTTCTACAATCCGCGCCATGAGCACCTTCGATCTCAAGGCCCACGACATCCACGTCGCCGAGATCCACCGGAACATGCCGCCCGGCGCGCTCTACGAGCACGCGATCCGGCACGAGAGGCGGGCGAGCATCGCCGCCAACGGGGCGCTCGTCGCCTACTCCGGGGCGAAGACCGGACGCTCCCCCAAGGACAAGCGGATCGTCAAGGCCCCCGCCTCCGAGAGGGACGTCTGGTGGGGCACCGTGAACATCCCGATGGAGCCCAACGTCTTCGCGATCAGCCGCGAGCGGGCGCGGGACTACCTGAACACGTGCGACCGCCTGTACTGCATGGACGGGTTCGCGGGCTGGGACCCGAGGCACCGGATCAGGATCCGCGTCATCTGCTCGAGGCCCTACCACGCGCTCTTCATGCACAACATGCTCATCCGGCCCTCGGCGAGCGAGCTCGCGGGCTTCGGGAAGCCCGACTTCACGATCTACAACGCGGGCGCGTTCCCCGCGAACAGCCTGACCGCCGGCATCGGGTCGAAGACGAGCATCGCGCTCTCCCTCGAGGAGCGCGAGCTGGTGATCCTCGGCACCGAGTACGCGGGCGAAATGAAGAAGGGGGTCTTCACGGTCGCGAACTACTTCGCTCCCAAGATGGGCATGCTCTCCATGCACTGCTCGGCCACGGCGGACAAGCGTACCGGCCGCTCGTCGCTCCTCTTCGGCCTCTCCGGCACCGGCAAGACGACCCTCTCCGCGGACCCGAAGCGGCACCTCATCGGCGACGACGAGCACGTCTGGAGCGACGAGGGGATCTTCAACATCGAGGGCGGCTGCTACGCGAAGGCGATCAACCTGACGCCGGAGAACGAGCCGGACATCTTCCAGGCGCTCCGCTTCGGCGCGGTGCTCGAGAACGTGGTGCTCGAGGACGACCGCTCGGTCGACTACACCGACACGAGCATCACGGAGAACACGCGCGGCGCGTACCCGATCGAGTTCATCCACAACGCGAAGATCCCGTGCATGGCCGGGCACCCGACGGACATCATCTTCCTCACCTGCGACGCGTTCGGCGTGCTCCCGCCGGTGAGCTCGCTCTCGCCCGCCCACGCGATGTACCACTTCATCAGCGGCTACACGGCGAAGGTCGCGGGCACCGAGGTGGGCGTGAAGGAGCCGACGGCGACCTTCTCGCCCTGCTTCGGCGGCCCCTTCCTCGTCTGGCACCCGAGCAAGTACGCGGAGCTCCTCGCCGCGAAGATGAAGCAGCACAAGGCCCGCGTCTGGCTCGTGAACACCGGCTGGAGCGGTGGCGGCCACGGCGCGGGGAAGCGCATCAGCCTGAAGCACACGCGCGCGATCATCGACGCGATCCACGGCGGCGCGCTCGCCGAGGCGAAGTTCCAGAAGGACGCGGTCTTCGGGTTCGACGTGGCGACGACGTGCCCCGACGTCCCGCCGGAGATCCTCGTCCCGCGCAACACGTGGAAGGACAAGGCGGCCTACGACGCCGCGGCGAAGAAGCTCGCGGGCCTCTTCCAGAACAACTTCAAGGCCTACGAGTCCGGCGCGGGCGCCGAGGTGAAGGCGGCGGGGCCCGCGGCCTAGGCGCCCCTTCGCCGCGCTGAGGAGGCCGCGAGGATGGCCGCGCTCGCCGCCATGCAGCCGGTCGCGCACGCGATCCTCGTGCTCGCTGCCGTGGCCGCCGCGGGGCTCCTGCTCGGCACGGTCAAGGTCCGGGGGATCGGGCTCGGGACGGCGGGCGTGCTCTTCGCGGGGATCCTGTTCGGGCATCTCGGCCAGCGGATCGACCACGCGATCCTCGACTTCGTGAAGGAGTTCGGGCTCGTCCTGTTCGTCTTCACGATCGGCCTGCAGCTGGGGCCGGGGTTCGTCGCGGCGCTCCGGCGGAGGGGGCTGCGGCTCAACCTGCTCGCCGCCGCGGTCGTCGTCCTGGGCGCGCTCGCGACGGCGGCCGCCGCGGCCCTCTTCGGCATCGACCGCGCGGCCTCCCTCGGCCTCCTCGCCGGCGCGACGACCAACACGCCCTCGCTCGGCGCGGCGGAGCAGGCGCTCGCGACGCTGCCCGGCCCCGCCGGCCGGAACGCACTCCCCGCGCTCGCCTACGCGGTCGCCTACCCGGTCGGCATCGCGGGCATCATCGGCTCCATGCTCGTCCTGCGCCTCGTCTTCCGCATCGACGTCGCGCGCGAGGCCGCGGAGTTCGAGGCCGAAGAGCGGCGGGGCGTCGAGCCTCTCGAGCGCCGGAGCCTGCTCGTCGAGAACCGCAACCTGGACGGCCTCAGGATCGGGGAGGTGCCGGGCCGGGTCGAGGCCCGGGTCGTCATCTCGCGGATCCGCCACGAGGGCCGCGCCGACGTGGAGCGCGTGACCGGGGCGACGGTCCTGCGCCTCGGCGACACGCTGCTCGCGATCGGCACCGCGAAGGGCCTCGAGCAGTTCGCGCGCGTGGTCGGGCGGGTCGTGGACGCGGATCTCCTCTCGTCGGCGGGACCGCTGACCTCCCGGCGGATCGTCGTGACGAAGAGCGACGCGCTCGGCAAGTCGATCCGCGAGACGGGCCTCGGCCAGGTGCACGGCGTCACCGCGACGCGGGTGAACCGCGCCGGCATCGAGATGACCGCGGGCCCGGACCTCCGCCTGCAGTTCGGCGACGTGCTCGACGTCGTGGGCCAGCCGGACGACATCGCGAAGGCCGCGGCCGCCCTCGGCAACTCCATGAAGGCGCTGAACGAGACCCAGTTCATCCCGCTCTTCCTCGGCATCGCGCTGGGCGTCGTGGCGGGCGTGTTCCCCTTCGCGTTCCCGGGGCTGCCCGTGCCGGTGCGCCTCGGCCTCGCGGGCGGCCCGCTGATCCTCGCGATCCTGCTCTCGCGGATCGGGCATATCGGGAGCCTCGTCTGGCACATGCCCGCGAGCGCCAACCTCGCCTTCCGCGAGCTCGGCATCACGCTCTTCCTCGCCTGCGTCGGGCTCAAGGCGGGCGAGAGGTTCTTCGAAACGGTATTCACGCTCGAGGGGGCGGTCTGGCTCTCCGCCGCGGTGCTCGTGGCGATGGCCCCGCTGGTGCTCGTCGGGGCGTACGCGCGCCGGGTCCTCAGGCTCGACTTCGTCACGCTCACGGGCCTCCTCGCGGGCAGCACGACCGACCCGCCGGCGCTCGCCTTCGCGGGCTCGCTCGCGGGGTCGGACGCGCCCTCCGTCGCCTACGCGACCGTGTACCCGCTGACGATGCTCCTCCGGATCCTCGTCGCGCAGATCCTCGCGCTCGCGCTCTGCGGGTAGCCCGGCCCCCGGAGCCCCCCCGCCGCTACTCCGGGACGACGGCCCCGTTCTCGACCCACGCGCGCATGAGCGCGACGAACTCCTCGTGCGACATCGGCGGCTTCGAGCGCCCGTCGCCCGGGTCCCATCCGCCCTTCACGAGGCTGTCCTCCTCGAGGTGCTTCAGGACCTCCTCGACCGTCTTCCCGCCGCTCGCCGCCTTGTCCTTGAGATGCAGCGCGAGCTCCCGCGGCGACCTACCCTCGAAGACCATCGGCGTCTCGGGCGGCGGCAGGTGCCAGTTGCCGCTCCCCGGCGGCATGTTCTCGCCGGGCAGGTTCCTCGCCTGGTGGCAGCTCGCGCACTTGAGCGCGTAGAGCCCGAGGCCGTCCGGCCCGCGTTTCACGTTCTGCGGGTGCGGCTGGCTGTCCTCCCCGACGAGCGGCGCGTCGCCCGCGGGATGGCAGTTCACGCACCGAGGGTGCATGAAGACGGTGTAGGCGGCGAGGAAGGCGGCGCGCGACGCGTCC
>JAKLKT010000141.1 GCA_023150495.1 Planctomycetota bacterium | reverse complement strand
GGTCTTCCCGATCGAGTCCTACGACGGGACGATGAAGCTCCAGTACCTCGGGTACGAGCTCGGGGCCCCGCGGTACGTCCCCGACGAGTGCCGCCGGCTGCGCCTGACCTACGGTTCGCCCTTCAAGATCCGGGTCCGCCTCGACAAGGAGGAGCCGGTCGAGGAGGAGGTCTACCTCGGCGAGCTTCCCATCATGGTGGGGGGCGGCGAGTTCATCATCAACGGCACGGAGCGCGTGATCGTCACGCAGCTCCACCGCTCGCCGGGCATCGACTTCAGCATGGAGACCCACACCTCCGAGAAGAAGCTCCACAGCTGCTGGATCATCCCGGAGCGGGGGTCGTGGATCGAGCTCAACGTCTCCAAGAAGGACACGCTCCAGGTCCGCATCGACCAGTCCGGCAAGTTCCCGGCCACGAGCCTCCTCCGTGCGCTCGGCCAGGAGTACTCGACGAACGCCGACCTGATCCGCCTCTTCCACCCGACGTCGGTGGTGAAGCGCGGCACGCGCGGGTTCCTCCAGCGGATCTCGGGCCGGTATGCGGTCGAGGACGTCGTCGACGAGGCGACGGGCGAGATCCTCGTGCCGGCGGGCGACCCGATCTCGGAGCAGCACGCCGAGCTCATCCAGAAGGCGAACATCAAGCAGGTCGAGGTCATCGAGTCGCTCGAGGACCCGCTGCTCCTGAACACGCTCTCCGAGGACAGCACGACGAGCCACGAGGACGCGCTCCTCCGGCTCTACACGCGCCTGCGGCCGGGCAACCCGCCGCAGCTCGAGAAGGCGCGCGAGCTCTTCGCGGAGAAGTTCTTCGATCCGGGCCGCTACCGGCTCGGGCGCGTGGGCCGGTTCCGGCTCAACCGGAAGTTCGGCAAGAGCACGAGCGAGGACGTCCAGGTCCTGCAGAAGGAGGATCTCGTCGACGCGATCCGCTACATCCTCTCGCTCCGCGAGGGGAAGGGCGAGATCGACGACATCGACCACCTCGGCAACCGCCGCATCCGCTCCATCGCGGAGCTGGCGGGCGACGAGATCCGCAAGGGCTTCCTGAAGCTCCGGCGCACCGCGCAGGAGCGCATGAACATCGAGAACCGCGAGACGGTCACGCCCCGCTCGATCATCAACTCGAAGACGATCAGCTCCGCGATCGACTACTTCTTCGGGCGCGGCGAGCTGTCGCAGGTCGTCGACCAGACGAACCCGCTCTCCCAGCTCACCCACGAGCGGCGCCTCTCCGCGCTGGGCCCCGGGGGCCTCAACCGCAAACGCGCGGGCTTCGAGGTGCGCGACGTCCACATCAGCCACTACGGGCGCATCTGCCCGATCGAGACGCCCGAGGGCACGAACATCGGCCTCATCTCGTCGCTCGCGATCTACGCGAAGAGCGACCCGTACGGCTTCCTCATCACGCCCTACCGCGTCGTGCGGAACGGGCGCGTGACGGAGGACGTGCAGTACCTGCGCGCGGACGAGGAGCGCGACCGGATCCTCGCGCCGGCCGACACGCCGGTGGCGTCCGAAGGCAGGTTCAAGACCGACACGATCCTCGCCCGGCGCAACGAGGACATGATCCTCGTGCCCGCGAAGGACGTCGAGTTCATCGACGTGAGCCCGCAGCAGCTGGTCGGGGTCAGCGCGGCGCTGATCCCGTTCCTCGAGCATGACGACGCGAACCGCGCGCTCATGGGCTCGAACATGCAGCGCCAGGCCGTGCCTCTCGTGCGCACCGAGGTCCCGCTCGTGGCGACGGGGATGGAAGGCCCCGTGGCGCGCAACTCCGGGATGCTGCCGAAGGCGGCGGAGGAGGGGACCGTCGTCAAGGCGACCTCGACCGAGATCGTCGTCGAGAACGGGAGCACGCGCCGGACCTATCCGCTGCGCAAGTTCGTCGGCCTGAACGAGCGGACCTGCCTCAACCAGCGGCCGCTCGTCCGCGCGGGCGACAGGATCACGCAGGGGCAGGTGCTCGCGGACAGCGCCGGGACCTGCGGCGGCGAGCTCGCCCTCGGGAAGAACATCCTCGTCGCGTTCATGCCGTACGACGGCTACAACTTCGAGGACGCGGTGCTCATCTCCGAGCAGCTGCTCCGGGAGGACACCTACACCTCGATCCACGTCGAGGAGTTCGAGATCGAGATCCGCGAGACGAAGCTCGGTCGCGAGGAGTTCACGAACGACATCCCGAACGTCTCCGAGCGGGCTCTCAAGAACCTCGACGAGGACGGCATCGTCCGGATCGGCACGTTCGTGCGGCCGGGCGACATCCTGGTCGGCAAGGTCTCGCCGAAGTCGAAGAGCGAGCTCTCTCCCGAGGAGAAGCTGCTCCATGCGATCTTCGGCCGGGCGGGCGAGGACGTGAAGAACGACTCCCTCGAGGTGCCGAGCGGCGTCGAGGGGATCGTGATCGACGCGCAGAAGTTCAGCCGCAAGGTCAACCTCACCGAGGAGGAGCGGCAGGCGAACCTCCAGGAGATCAAGCGGCTCGAGCGCGAGTTCCTGACGCAGTACCAGGAGATCCTCGACGCGTGCATCCTCGAGATGACCGAGGGGCGCGAGAAGCCGCTGCGCGATCCCGAGACGCGGAAGGCGTTCTCGGTGGGCGCCGTGCTGTCCTCGATCGAGTTCAAGAAGATCCGCGACCGGCTGCGGGCCGAGGTGCTCGAGGAGCCGAAGTCGCGGGCGCGGGAGAAGCGCCTGCGGTACCTCCGCGACGCGTTCCTGCGGATCGACACGCTCGAGGCCGTGAAGAACAAGCACGTCAACCGGCTGAGCCGCGGCGACGAGCTGCCGACGGGCGTGCTGGAGATGGTGAAGGTCTACGTCTCGACGAAGCGCAAGATCTCCGTCGGGGACAAGGTGGCTGGGCGCCACGGCAACAAGGGCGTCATCAGCCGCATCCTGTCGATCGAGGACATGCCGTACCTCGAGGACGGCACGCCCGTGCAGATGGTGCTGAACCCGCTCGGCGTGCCGAGCCGCATGAACGTCGGGCAGATCCTCGAGACCCACCTCGGCTACGCCGCGAAGGCCCTCGGCTACCAGATCGTGGCGCCGGTCTTCGGCGGGAGCCAGGAGATCGACATCGAGAACCTGCTCGAGCGTGCCGGCCTGCCGAAGGACGGCAAGGTGACGCTCTACGACGGCCGGACGGGCGAGCCGCTGGAGCAGAAGGTGACCGTCGGCTACATGTACATGCTGAAGCTGCACCACCTCGTCGACGACAAGGTGCACGCGCGCGCCACCGGGCCCTACTCGCTCATCACGCAGCAGCCTCTCGGCGGCAAGGCGCGGTTCGGCGGCCAGCGGTTCGGGGAAATGGAGGTGTGGGCGCTCGAGGCCTACGGCGCCGCGAACATCCTCCAGGAGCTCCTGACCGTGAAGTCCGACGACGTGGACGGCCGCATGAAGATCTACGAGGCGATGGTCAAGGGCGAGAACATCCTCGAGGCCGGGACGCCGGTCTCCTTCGAGGTGCTGACCAACGAGATCAAGGGACTGGCCCTGAACCTCGAGCTGGTCAAGCAGGCGTTCTAGAAGGGGGGATGGCCATGGTCGAGACTCTCTACAACCGCATCAACGACTACAGCGCGGTCAAGATCCGCCTCGCCTCTCCCGAGGACATCCGCTCCTGGTCCTACGGCGAGGTCAAGAAGCCCGAGACGATCAACTACCGCACGTACCGCTCCGAGAAGGACGGCCTCTTCTGCGAGCGCATCTTCGGCCCGGAACGGGACTGGGAGTGCGCCTGCGGCAAGTACAAGGGCATCAAGCACAAGGGCATCATCTGCGACCGCTGCGGCGTCAAGGTGACGCACTCGCGCGTGCGCCGCAAGCGGATGGGACACATCAGCCTCGCCGCGCCCGTCGTCCACATCTGGTTCTTCAAGGCGATGCCCTCGCGGCTGGGCACGCTCCTCGGGATGAAGACGAACGCGCTCGAGCGCGTCATCTACTTCCAGGACTACGTGGTCGTGGACCCGGGGAACACGCCCCTCAAGGAGCAGCAGCTCCTGACGGAGGAGCAGTACCGGGAGTGCCGCCTCAAGTACGGCGACTCGTTCAAGGCCGGCATGGGGGCGGAGGCGGTTCGCGACCTCCTGCGGCGACTCGACCTCGAGGCGGTCTCGGCCGACCTCCGGGGCGAGCTGACGACCACGAAGTCGCGCCAGCGCCAGAAGGACATCATCAAGCGGCTGAAGCTCGTCGACGCCGTCCGGGAGTCCGAGAACAAGGCCGAGTGGATGGTCCTCGACGTCATCCCGGTGATCCCGCCGGACCTGCGGCCGCTCGTCCTGCTCGAGAGCGGCAACTTCGCGACGTCGGACCTGAACGACCTCTACCGGCGCCTCATCAACCGCAACAACCGGCTGAAGAAGCTCCTCGACCTCAACGCGCCCGAGGTGATCATCCGCAACGAGAAGCGGATGCTCCAGCAGTCCGTGGACGCGCTCTTCGACAACAACCGGTGCGTCCGCGCGGTGCTCGGGTCGTCGAACCGCCCGCTCAAGTCGCTCACCGACATGATCAAGGGCAAGCAGGGCCGGTTCCGCGAGAACCTGCTCGGCAAGCGCGTCGACTACAGCGCGCGCTCGGTGATCGTCGTGGGCCCCGACCTCAAGCTCTCCCAGTGCGGGCTCCCGAAGAAGATCGCGCTCGAGCTCTACCAGCCCTTCATCATCCGGCGCCTCAAGGAAATGGGGCTCGCGGACACGATCAAGAGCGCGAAGAAGATGCTCGAGCGGCGCGATGAGGAGGTCTACGACATCCTCGAGGAGGTCATCCTCGACCACCCCGTGCTCCTGAACCGCGCGCCGACGCTCCACCGCATGGGCATCCAGGCCTTCCAGCCCGTGCTCGTGGAGGGCAACGCGATCCGCATCCATCCGCTCGTGTGCACGGGCTTCAACGCGGATTTCGACGGCGACCAGATGGCGGTCCACCTGCCGCTCTCGTTCGAGGCGCAGATCGAGGCCTCGACGCTGATGCTCGCGCCGCACAACATCTTCTCGCCGGCGCACGGCAAGCCGATCATCGCGCCGAGCCAGGACATCGTGCTCGGCATCGGCTACCTCACCGTGGACCACGACCTCCGCGAGAAGGCGCCGCTCATCGTCGGCAGCCCGAACGAGGCCTTCCTCGCGCTCGGCACCGGCCGCCTGCGCACCCACAGCCAGGTGAAGCTGCGCCTGCCGTTGGGCAAGGTGGTCAAGGGCTCGCTGAAGGGCGACCCGAAGCTGGCAGAGGGGCTCGTCCTCACCACGATGGGCCGCATCATCTTCAACGACATCCTTCCGGAGCGGATGCCCTTCTACAACTACCCGCTCAACAAGAAGGGCATCCAGAACGTCATCTCGGACTGCCACAAGATCCTCGGCCGCGACGCGACGATCAAGCTGCTCGACGACATCAAGGACCTGGGCTTCAAGTCCGCGACCCGCGCCGGCGTCTCGTTCGCGAAGGACGACATGAGGACGCCGAGCGGCAAGCAGAAGATCATGGACGAGACCCAGGTCGAGGTCGACGTGATCGAGCGCAACTACCGGATGGGCGTCATCACGGAGGGCGAGCGCTACAACCAGATCATCGACTGCTGGACCGCCGCCCGCGAGCGGATCGGCAAGGAGATGATGGCCGAGCTCAAGACCGACACCCGCGACGGCAAGCCGTACCTGAACCCGATCTACCTGATGGCGGACACCGGCGCCCGCGGCTCGGTCGAGCAGATCCGCCAGCTCGCCGGCATGCGCGGCCTCATGGCCAAGCCGTCGGGCAAGATCATCGAGGTGCCGATCAAGGCGAACTTCCGCGAGGGCCTCTCCGTGCTCGAGTACTTCTCGAGCACGCACGGCGCGCGCAAGGGCCTCGCGGACACGGCGCTCAAGACGGCGGACTCCGGATACCTCACCCGCAAGCTCGCCGACGTGGCGCAGAACGTCGTGGTCACGATGGAGGACTGCGGCACGCTGAACGGCGTCTCGAAGGGCGTCGTCTACAAGGGCGACAAGGTCGAGGTGCCGCTCTCCGAGGCGATCACCGGCCGCGTCGCGCGCGACACGATCGTGGACGTCGTGACCGACGAGGAGGTGGTGAAGGAGAACGAGGTCATCACCGAGGAGGTCGCCCGCCGCATCGAGTCGATGGGCTACGAGAAGATCCGGGTGCGCAGCGCGCTGACCTGCGAGGCGCCGCTCGGGCTCTGCGGGCGCTGCTACGGCATGGACCTCTCGCGTGGGAAGATCGTCGAACGCGGCCTCGCGGTCGGCATCATCGCCGCGCAGTCGATCGGAGAGCCCGGAACGCAGCTCACGATGCGCACGTTCCACATCGGCGGCACCGCCCACAAGACCGTCGAGGAGGCGGAGATCCGCACCCGCTTCAAGGGACTCGTCAAGTTCGACAAGCTGAAGGCGGTCACGAACGACAAGGGCGAGCAGGTCGTCCTCAACCGGAACGGCGAGCTCGTGGTCGAGGACGATCAGCAGCGCGAGGTCGACCGCCACCTGATCCCGGCCGGCGCCATCCTGCACGTCAAGGAGGGGCAGGAGATCAAGGAGAAGCAGGTCATCTGCCGCTGGGACCCGCACCACGTCCCGATCATCTGCGAGGTCGACGGCGTCGTGAAGTACGACGAGATCGTCGAGGGCAAGACGATGAAGGAGGAGCACGATGCCGTGTCCGGCGTCACGCGCCGCCAGATCGTCGAGCACAAGGGCGACCTCCACCCGCAGGTCATCATCACGGACAGGAACGGCCAGCCGCTGGCCCTCTATCCGATCCCGGAGCGCGCCTACCTCGAGGCGGCGGACGGGGCGAGGATCAAGGCGGGAACGCTCATCGCGAAGTCCCCGCGCGAGGTGACGGGCACGCAGGACATCACCGGCGGCCTCCCGCGCGTGACGGAGCTCTTCGAGGCGCGCAAGCCGAAGGACCCCGCCGTCATGAGCGAGGTCGACGGCATCGTCGAGCTCGGCGAGAAGAAGCGCGGCAAGCGCATCCTGCGCGTGAAGGCGGAGGGCGCGATCGAGAAGGAGCACCTGATCCCGCAGGGCAAGCACCTGCTCGTCCACAACGGCGACCGGGTGCGCGCCGGCGAGGCGCTCACCGAGGGGCCGCACGTGCCGCACGACATCCTGCGCATCAGCGGCGAGGAGGCGGTGCAGAACTACCTCGTCCGCGAGGTGCAGAACGTGTACCGCTCGCAGGGCGTCGCCATCGACGACAAGCACATCGAGATCATCGTCTCCCAGATGATGCGCAAGGTGCGCATCGAGGATCCGGGTGACACCGAGTTCCTCCCGGGCTCGGTCGTCGACAAGTTCCGGTTCCGCGAGGCGAACAAGGCGGT
>JAKLKT010000140.1 GCA_023150495.1 Planctomycetota bacterium | reverse complement strand
CCGCCGGCAGGTCGCCCGCGGTGGCCGGAAGGGCGAGCAGCACGAGAAGCGCGGGTGCGCGCACAGCGCGAGAGGATAGCGGATCTGCGGCACGCGTGCCGCACCCTGCCGCCATAACCCCATGCCCTACCTCGCCTTGCGACGCCCGAATCCGGAAAAGATGCGCTCCAGGGCGGCGGCCTCGGCGCGGGGGTCGTGGAGGCGGCGGAGCCACGCGTGCCCCGCGGCCACGCGGGCGCGGCGGGCCTTCTCCGTCTCGGCGTGGAGAGCGCGGTGGAACGCCTCCGCGGCATCCGTGTCCGCGGGATCGAAGAGCGCCCCCGGGGCCCCCTCCTCCCGGAGCAGCTCGCTGTTGCCCGGCACGTCGCGCGCGAAGATCGCGCAGCCGTGCGCGACCGCCTCGAGCAGCGCGTTCGACCCGCCCTCGTGGAGCGACGTGTTCCAGACGACGTCCGCGTCGAGGTACGCCTCGCGCATGTCGGCGGGCGCGGCCTCGCCGACAGCCACGAACGGGCCCGCCCGCGAGCGCACCTCCGCCGCATACGCCCGGTCCATCGCGGGCCCGAGGACCCGGAGCGCGAGCGGGAGCCCGCGCGCGCGCAGCCGCTCGAGAAGGTCGATCGCGAGCAGCACGTCCTTCACGGGGCGGAGCCCCGCGGGCAGGAGCACGCGCCCCCTGAAAGCGCGAAGCGGGAGGTCGTCAGGAACCCGGACGCCCCGCGGGACCACCGCGTAGGGCACCGCTCGGCCGAGGCGCTCCCGCAGCCGCTCGCCGAACTCCTGGAACGCGCCCGTCACGCAGTCCGCCGCGAGAAGCACGGGCTCGACGCCCGGCGCGAAGAGGTCGGTGCCGCCGAGGCTGATCACGAGCGGCACGCGGAAGCGCCGCGCGAGCTCGAGCGCCCACGGCCCTCCGTGCACCGCGTGGTAGCCGTCGACGACGTCGGGCGCGCACGCGGGCTCCGCCCCGGGCGCCACGACCTCGATGTCGAAGCCGCGCACGAACTCGACCCACCGGTCGACCGTCGTGCGGTTGCCGCGCCCCGGCTCCGCGCTCGTGACGAGGGCTACGTGCACGGGAGATCCGCGTAGGAGACCACGCGCACGCCGCGGCGACGGAGCTCGTCCGCGAGCGCGGGCGAGGAGAGCACCTCCGTCTCGCGGTCGCGGTCGGGCGACGACACGAACGCCGTCCCGGCGCGCGCGCCCGGGTGGACCATGAACTCCACGCTCCCGGAGAGCCCCTCGAGGCTCGCGAGGAAGACCTCCGCGGTCGGCTCCGCCGCGAAGCGGTAGCCCGTGAAGCGGTCCAGCCGCCTGCCGCGCGCGTCGGCCGCCCACGGGAGGTGAAGGAAGGGGGGTGCGGGGGCGCGGTCGAGCGGCACGCGCACGTAGACGTGCCGCGGCAACGCCTCGCGTACGGCGGGGATCACGTGCACGTGGTTGTGGCCGTCGACGTGCGTCGCGCGGATGCCGAGCATCTCCCCCCGCTCCCACTGCGCCCTCACCTCCCTCCTCGCCTCGGACGGGTCGAGCCCCCCCCGGCGCGCGCGGTCCCAGAGCTCCTCCTTGCCGAGGAAGCGCCCCTCGCCGTCGGTGAGCGTCCTCGCCGGACCGGCGACCGCCGCCCCCTCCGTGAGGTTCACGTGGATGCCGAGCGCGATCCCCTGCGCGCGGGCGACGAACTCCGCCGCGGTCGGGCCGTTCACCGCGACGCTCGCGCTCCGCGCGATCCGCGAGCAGCGGAGGATCGCGTCGTCGGTCGCGCGGTCGAAGCCGGCGTCGTCGGCGTTCACGACGAGGAGGATCATCGGCGTCGCGCGAGCCAGACGCCGCCCACGAGGAAGCGGCGGCCGGCGGACTCCGCCATGTAGCTCGCGCCGCGGCGCACGCGTTCGAGGAACCAGGGGAGGACGTCCGCGTACTCCCCCGGCTCCAGGAAGCGGCGCTTCCACGAGACGAGCGTCAGGTCGAAGGCGGGACGATAGGCCCGGAAGAGGCGCGGGTCCGGGAGGGAGTGGAGCCAGAAGCCGACGGTCGCGCCCGGCGCGAGCCGCGCCGCGGCCTGCGCGGCGAAGGCCGCGTGGACGTCGGCGCCGTCCTCGCCCGCGCGCTGCGAGAGCGGGAGCGCGCCCTTCGGCGGGCAGGGCTTGTGCGGCAGGTTGCTCGCGACGAGGTCCGCGTCGAGCCGCGCCGGCACGGCCTCGAGGAGCATCCCGTGGCTGAAGCGGATGCTCACGTTCGCGTCGGCAGCCGTCCGGCGCGCGAGCACGATCGCGCGCTCGTCCACGTCGGTCGCGACGATCGAGCTCGCCCCCTTGAGCCCCGCCGCGACCGCGAGGACGCCGGTGCCGCAGCCGATGTCCCAGAAGCGCGTGCCCGGCGCGATCCGCGGGAGGAGCGCGCGTGCGAGCGAGAAGGTCGCGTGGTCCGCGGCGATGCCCGCCTCCGGGTCGCGGTGCTCGACGAAGGGCGGGATGCCCATGAGCTCGACGGGGCGCATGCCGTCGTCGCCCTCGACGAGCGGGCCGTCGTGGTCCTCGTCGCGGACGAGGTCCCCCGCGACGTCGAACGCGATGCCGTGGCCCCTGAGCCAGTCGAGGTACCGGGCGAGATCGTCGTTCACGCCTTGAGCTCCCCCTCGAGGACGATCACCGCGCGGCCGCCGAGGAAGACGCGGTCGCCGTCAACGCGCACACGCACCTCGCCGCCGCGCCGGGAGGCCTGGAACCCGGTCATCTCGCGCTTCCCGAGCCGCGCCGCCCAGAAGGGCGCGAGCACGCAGTGCGCGGAGCCGGTCACGGGATCCTCGTCGATGCCGACCGCGGGCGCGAAGAAGCGCGAGACGAAGTCGTGGCGTTCGCCGCGCGCGGTCACGACCACGCCGCGCGTGTCTACCGTGCCGAGCGCGCGGAAGTCGGGCGCGCCGGCGCGCACGGCCTTCTCGGACTCGACCTCGAGGAGGCGGTCGAAGCGGCTCCGGTGCGCCGAGACGGGCTTCACCCCGAGCGCGTCGAGGAGCCCCGGCGGCGACGCCTCCTCCTTCGGCGGCAGCGCGGGGAAGTCGAGCTCGATGAGCTGGCCGCGGCGCGCCGCCGCGAGCCTCCCGCTCCGGGTGAGGAACGTGATCTCCCCCCCCGGCCCCCCCCTCATCGTGAACAGCACGTGCGCGCTCGCGAGCGTGGCGTGCCCGCAGAGGTCGACCTCCGCCTCGGGCGTGAACCACCGCAGCCGGTAGGCGTCGCCCTCGGGCAGCAGGAACGCGGTTTCGGAGAGGTTCATCTCGGCGGCGACCTGCTGCAGGAAGCGGTCGTCGCGCGGGCGGTCGAGGAGGCAGACCGCGGCGGGGTTGCCGGCGAACGGCTCGGCCGTGAAGGCGTCGACCTGCCAGAGGCGCATCGGGGCTACCATGCTACGCGATGAGGCTCCTCCTCCTGCTCCTCGGACAGCTCGCGAACCCGTCGTTCGAGGAGGGGACGAAGGGCTGGGTGTTCGAGACCGGCGCGCAGACGGGGGAGGGGCCCGCGGCGGCGGTCGAGGCGGACGGGGGGGAGCTCCGGTTCGTCTCGGACGGGGCGACGCGGCTCTGGCCGATGGCATCGCAGACGGTCGACTGCCCCGCGGGCTCGCGCGTGCTGTTCCGGGTGGCGGCGCGGTGCAAGGGGCTCCGGCGCGAGGGGAGCCAGTACGAGAACGCGAACGCGATCGTGATCCTCCTCGACGCGAAGGGCAAGCGGCTCGGGATCCTCGGCAGCGCGGTCCTCCGGGGCGACCGGGAGCGCGTCGATCTCTTCGTGCACGCGCTCGCGCCGCCGGGGACCGCATCCGCGAAGGTCGGGTTCTTCTCCTCGATGTCCGGGACCGCGTGGTTCGACGACGCGCGGCTCGCGATCGCGCCGGCGGAGGACCGCGCCGCGATGGCCGAGGCGCTCCGCCTCCACTTCGACCGCACCTACCCCTACCTGGACGAGCACGGGCGCCCCGGCGAGCTCGGCGAGGGCGATCTCGGCGCCGCGCTGCGCGCGATGCTCGCGCCGATGAAGGACCTCCACATCTGGATCGAGACGCCGCAGGGCCCGGTCTACACGGTCGAGGGGAACCCGGACCCGCCGAACTGGAACGCGAAGGCGATCCGCGGCCGGCTGACGGAGGTGCTTCTCGACAGGCCCCCGCATCTCGTCGGCCGCATGGGCGAGGTCGGCTACGCGTTCATCGGCGCGTGGAAGAAGGAGGGGTTCCAGGAGATGGAGGGCGCGCTCGACAGGCTCGCGGACAGCAAGGCGCTCATCCTCGACGTGCGCGCGAACGGAGGCGGCGACGAGCTGCTCGCGCGGCGGATCGC
This sequence comes from Planctomycetota bacterium, assembly GCA_023150495.1. Lineage (GTDB taxonomy): Bacteria > Planctomycetota > PLA2 > PLA2 > PLA2 > PLA2. The sequence continues at coordinate 3,020 of JAKLKT010000140.1, read as the reverse complement.
GGGCCGGTTCGCGGCGAAGCCGGTGGTCTACGGCCTCGCGCAGGCGCGCGACCCGACGATCGCGGGCAACGGCTTCCTCGAGCCGTTCGAGAAGCGCCTCGAGCCGGTCGGCAAGGAGGACAGGCGAAGGGTCGTCGTGCTCCAGGGCCCCTGCTGCGTGAGCTCGACGGAATGGTTCCTCCTGATGATGGGCGCGCTCGACAACGTGACGACGGTCGGGCTCAGGTCGCGCGGCGCGACCGGCAACCCGCAGCCCTTCGCGCTCTTCCCCGGCGTGAACGTCCGGGTGCCGACGCAGAAGGGCCTCACGCTCGAGCGCAAGCCGTTCGAGGGCGCAGGCATCCCGCCGGAGGAGGAGGTGGGGCGCGGGGAGGAGGATCCCGCCCTCGCCCGCGCCCTCGAGATGCTGGCGGCACGGAGTGACGCCCGCTAGTACCCGGGCGATGCGTGCCGACGGACCCCGGACCGGCCGGCTCGTCGCCGCGAGCGCCGCGATGGTCCTCCTCGTCGCCGGCGCCGTGTGGCTCGAACTCCGGCTCTGGGATGCCGCCGGCTCGGACGACAGCCCGCTGTGGCTCAGGGTCGTCGTCTGGCTCTCCGCGTGGCTCTTCGTCCCCTCGCTCGTCCTCGGCGCGGCGCTCGCGCTCCATGCACGGCGCGGATCTCGTCGGACCCGGGGGGGCGCCGACGCCGACGCCCCCTGATGCCCGCGCGCGGAGCCGATGTTAGCGGACGGGTGCCTGGCACCGTACCGCTAGAATGTTCGCGATGAACGTGGCCGGCGCGCATCAGCGGGCGATGCAGGTCGAGGCGCTGAAGGCCCTCGTCAACCTCGTCGAGGTGGACGAGCCGACCTTCCGGCTCCTCCTCCGATCCCACGAGAAGCCCACGCTCGTCGCCGGCACCACGGGCTTCCTCTGGTTCAGGAAGCACGTCTACATGACCTCCTACGACGGGTTCGTCTTCCTCCACCGGCCCGAGAGGGAGATCGACCTCCTGCCGGAGGCGCCCGACGCCGTCGTCGTCCGCGCGAAGTCGGTCCACATCCCCTTCCTGTGATCCATGCGGCCCCCGCACCCCCTCCTCCTCCTCCTCCTCCTCCTGGCCGCCGCCTGCGCCAGCACGCCGTCGCCCTACACGCGGGTGACCGCCGACGACGGGCGCGTCTACTACGCCCGCATGGACTACGCCTTCGAGAGCAGGACCGGCGGCTTCCTCACCTTCAAGGACCTCGTCACGCGCGAGGACGTGAGGCTCAGCAACGGCACCTACACGACCGCCGAGTGCCCGCGCGAGGAGGTCGAGTTCCGCCAGCGCCGCTACCTCGACGATCCGTCGCGGATACCGATGGCGAGCGACCCGCTCCCCCTGCCGCCGCGGTAGAATCCGCGGCCCTTGGAGACGACGCAGCTGTTCGCCCGCGCGCGCGACGGCGACGCGGAGGCGCGCGAGGCGCTGCTCGAGCGGCTCCGCCCGCGGATCGTCCTCTGGACGTCGGCGCGGCTCGGCAGGCTCCTGCGCGCCGAGGTCGAGCCGGACGACCTGGCGCAGGATGTCCTCCTCGCCGTGCACAGCCGGCTCGACGCCTTCGAGGGCAGCGACCGCCGAGCGCTCCTCGGCTGGGTCTTCACGATCGCGGAGAACCGGATCCGCGACCTCGCCGACCGCGCCGGCGCGGCGAAGCGGCAACGCACGGACCTGCCGCGCCGCGACCGGACGTCGCCCTCGCAGGCGGCCGCCCGGGCGGAGCTCGCCCGGAACCTCGCGGCGGCCGTCGCGCGGCTCGACGAGCCCCACCGGCAGGTGATCCGGATGCGGCGGTTCGAGGAGCTGGAGGTGCCCGAGATCGCCCGCCGCCTCGACCGGTCTGAGAACGCCGTCCGGATCCTCTACTGCCGCGCGATCGCGGCGCTCCGGGAGGCGATGAAACAGGAGGGGCGGGACTCCGCTTAGGGGGTCATGGAAGATCTCCTCGCGACCCTCCTCGACGACTACGTCGCGCGGCGCCAGCGCGGCGAGCGCCCCTCCCTGGAGGACTACCGCCTCGCGGCCGGGGCGTCCTTCGAGCGCCTCGCGCGGCTCCTCGAGGCGGAGTCCTCGTTCGACGAGGCGCTCAAGGAGGAGGAGGGCGACCTCCCGCGCCCGTTCGGCTCGTACACGCTGCTGCGCGAGATCGGCCGCGGCGCCGCGGGAATCGTCTACGAGGCGCGCCGGGGCGACCGGACCGTCGCGCTGAAGGTGCTCCGGCAGGGCTTCGACGAGTCGCCGGACGCGGTCGCGCGCTTCCGCCGCGAGGCCGGTGCGTGCGCACGCGTGCGCCACGACCACATCGTGGAGATCCTCGATGCGGGCGAGGCGGAGGGGCGGCCCTACTACGCGATGACCCTCCACGAGGGCCGCTCCCTCTCCGCGCTCGCGCGGTCGGACGCGCTTCCGGAGCCGCTCGAGCTCGCGCGCCGCCTGGCGAAGGTCGCCGACGCGCTCCACACGATCCACTCGGAGGGCATCGTCCACCGCGACGTGAAGCCTGCCAACATCATGGCCGACGCGAAGGGCCGGATGGTCCTCGCGGACTTCGGGCTCGCGCGGAGCGCGGGCGCGGCCACCCTGACGAGAACGGGGGAGGCCCTCGGAACCCCCCTCTTCATGAGCCCGGAGCAGCTGCTCGGCGACCGCGCGCGCGTGGACGGCCGCACCGACGTCTACGGCCTCGGCGCGACGCTCTACGACCTGCTCGCCGGGCGCCCGCTCTTCGACGCGCGGGACTGGCCCGAACTCGTGCGCGCGATCCTCGAGGAGAGGCCGAAGCCGCTCCACGAGGTCGCGCCGGGCATCCCGGTCGAGCTCTCGCGCATCGTGATGAAGGCCCTCGAGAAGCAGCCGGAGGACCGGTACGCCGACGCCGCCGCGATGCGGGACGACCTCCTCGCGTTCGCCGACGGGCGCGCGGTCGCGGGCCGGCCGGTCTCCGGCATGCGGCTGCGCCTGCGGCGCCTGCGCGGCAGCTGGAGGCCGCTCGC
>JAKLKT010000139.1 GCA_023150495.1 Planctomycetota bacterium | reverse complement strand
GGACGACCTCGTTCCCGATGCGGTTGAACTCCACGCGGTCCACGAGCTTGAGCATCCGCCCGAGGCCGCCCTCCTTGGCATCGCCGCGCCGGCTCTTCAGCGCCGCGGCGGCGCGCGCGAGCGGATCCTGGCTCGACCGGTTCGCGATGCCACGCACCGCGGAGAGCGCGGCCGCGTGGTTGAACCCCTCGCCGCTGTCGCGGACCGCGAGCACGAGCCGCCGCGGGTCGAGGATCATCCGCATCTCGATCGTGCAGCACTCGACGTGGCGGTGGCCATGGCGCGCAGCGTTGTCGAGCGCCTCGGAGAGCGCGCCCTTCGCGGCGCGGCAGAACTCCTCCGGCTGCCCGCAGCGGAAGAGGACCTCCTCGATCAGGTCGCACGCCTCGCGCCGGGCCGTCTGCGTCCCGGGCAGCTCGATGTGCAGCTCGCGGAGGTCGTGCTGCGCCGCGGTGACGCGCTCGGCGATCTCCGCGGCTGCCGTGCGGATGAAGTCCGCGAACTCGAACGGCTCCTCGACGACCAGGTCCGGGAGCACGGTCAGGCGGTGCACGACGTCGTCCGCGGTCCCCTTCGCGCGGATCCCCACGACCGGGATCCAGTTCGTGTGGGGGTTGCCCTTGAGCTCGCGGACGAGGTCGCTCCAGCCCGGCGCGCTGCACTCGCAGATCACGGCGGCGGGGGGCGTGCGGTCGAGCCGGCTCGTCGCCTCGTGCCCGTCCTTCGCGTGCACGAGCTTCCAGCCGCGCCGGCCGAAGTGGTCGGCGAGCACGTCCCGGAACGCGCCGGCACCGCGGGCGACGTAGAGGATCGACGCCTGCGTCGACTTCTCGAGCTCGGCCTTGAGCGCGCCGACCGGCGCCGCCGCGAGCTCCCGGCGGTTCGGGGCGTACGCGGAGAAGCCGCCGGACTCGTCCTCGCGGAGCTCGGGTCGCCCCTCGACCGAGAGGCTGACGAGGTCGCCCAGCTCGACGGGCCTTCCGGCCGCGAGCGTGTCGCGCAGGCACGAGCACATCTCGCCCAGCATGTGCTTGGCCTCCGCCTCGCGGACGCCGAGCCGCTGCGCGAGCTGCTTCGCCAGCTCCTCCGTGTTGACCACCCTAGCCATGGGCGTGAAGACAGACCCCCTCCCCGCGGGAGGAAGTCCCCGCGTCCCTATCGACACCCTAACGGCACCGGTTTAGGGAGGTCAGGGGGGTCTCGGGGGCAGCGGGGGGCGAGGCGCCGCCGGCCAAGGCCACGCCGGGCGGCGGGATGCGGACTCGGTGTCCGCAGTCCGATCGCGCAAACCCTTTCGCCGCAGTCACTTGCGTGCGAAGGGGGCGGGACTCGGTACCTACTGGGACGGGGGGGACATCTCGTTTTCGGGGAGGTCGCGGAGGTCGGTCAGGCGGACCTCCGTCGCCCACGTGAGGCAACCCTCCGAGTGGCGCTCGAGCACGACGACCTGCCTCCGGAGGAAGTTCTCGCGGCGCGCGGTCACGACGATCCGGAAGAAGCTCGTGCGGACGGTGAAGTCGCGGCCGAGGTCGATGTCGTTCCGGCGCGTGAACTGGCCGTCGCCCATCTTCTCGATCTTCTGGAGGTCGTTCATGCTCTTGTAGGCCGCCACCTCCTCCTCGTCCTTCGACAGCCCCTCCTCCTTCGCCTTGCGGCGCTCCTCCATCGTCTCCTTCCGCTTCTCCTGGTCGTCGTCGTCGTTCTCGAGGTACCCGCCGCGGCCGTGCAGGATCTCCTCCGCGACGTCGCGCTGGCCCTCCTCCTCCTTGAACATCGCGCGCAGTACCTGGATCGGCGCCGTGTTGGCGTTCACCTTGCCGTCGCCGTAGATCGTCACGAACTCCTCGAGGCCCGGCAGCACCTGCCCGGACTTCACGTCCGTGAACCGGTCGAGCAGCCGCTTCTCCTGGAAGAAGGCGTGAGCGAAGACGAGGTCGCGAACGGTGAAGACGCCCGCCTTCATGTCCGTCGCGGGGTCGGGGAGCTCGGGCCGCCGGACGCGCCCGTCGCGCTCCTCGTTGCGCATGAACTTGGCGACGGCGTCGCCGACCTCGCGCGCCTGCATTTCGTCGAGGTCGTATTCGTGCTCCTCCGCCACGTCCCCGAAACGCGTGTCGCGGAAGAAGTTGAGGAGGTTCTTGAACGTCTCGAGCGCGCGTGCGGCGCGCTGCGGGTCCTTGTGGATCAGCAGGTTCAGGTTGAACTTGCCCTGCTCGTCGATGATCTCCGTGTAGAGCTGGATCGCGTCGCCCTTCGCCTCGTCGCCCTTCGCCACCACGACGGCGGTGCCTCCGCCCTCCGAATCCGGCCCCCAGACGTCGCCGTAGTAGTCGAACGCCCCGCCCTGCGCCGCGCTCTTCTCGTCCTCCTTCAGGTCGCGCGCGAGCCGGAGCCGCATCTGGCGGACGCGCGCGAGGATCGCCGCCTTGAACTGCTCGTTCGCGAGCGCGTTGCGCGCGAGCCGGTCCCCGATCGTCGTCTCGAAGGAGAGCTCGGTCATGATGATCGCGACGAGCGGGAGGAGGACCAGCACGAGGACCAGCGCGACGCCGCGCTCCCGCGGGCGGTGGGTGGGGGCGCGGGGGAGGGGGTCCATCCGTATTTCGACGCGCGGGCTCCCCTAGTCCTTCCGGCTGAGCAGGAGGAACAGGCGGTCGGGACGCCGGCCGGCCCCCGCGTAATGGAGGATGATATCCGACGCCGCGTCGCCGTTGAGCCTCGCCGCGGCCGTGTAGACGGCCTCGTACTCCGAGCAGTCGGGGATCGGCACCTTCGCGGACGGCTCCCTCTCGAAGAGCCCCGCCTGGACGCCGCGGAAGAGGCCGAGCTCCGCCGGGCCGACCGACGCCACGAGGTCGGTCCGGCCGTCGCCGTCCACGTCGCCCCCGTGCTCCACGACGATCAGGCCGCCGATCCGGATCCGCCCGGCCGAGTCCGATGTGATGCGGAGCCGCGCCGGGAAGGCGAACTGCTCGTCCGCCCTGGGCGCGAAGCAGGCGCGCCCGCCCCGGTTGAGGAAGACGGGCACCTTGACCACCGCCTCGCCCCGGGCGATCGCGCGGACGGCCGCCTCGATCGACGGCCGCGCCGTGTAGGGCAGCGCGAGGTCGACCCGCCCGTCGCCGTCGAGGTCGGCGATCACGGGGGAGCGGAGCTCGCCCGGCACCGTGAAGCCGAGCCGCGTCGCCCCCCCGAGCCCCCTGCCTTCCCCCGCGAGGAGCACCGACGCGACGCCGTCGTGCCCCTTGATCGCGAGCACGTCCGTGAACCCGTCGCCGTTGAAGTCGCGGAACCAGAGGTCGGCGCCATCGGCATCGGGCAAGAGCACCTCGCTCGCGCGCGCGGCGTCGAACCCGCCTTCGGCGCCGCCGGGATAGACGCGGAGCCCGTCCCCCTTGAGCACGGCGAAGTCCGGCCGCCCGTCGCCGTCGAAGTCGCCGTGCGCCCAGTCGCCGAGCGCGTAGCGCGCGACGAGCTTGCCCGACGCGGCGACGGCGCGCGTCGCCGCGGTCTCGAGGAGGAGCGGCGGCAGCCGGACCTCGCCGCCCCTCGCGAACGCGATCGTGTACCCGGCGAGCGAGACGTCGAGGAAGTCGGTCCTCCCGTCGCCGTCGAAGTCGCCGAAGAAGGAGCGCCAGAGGAGGTTTCCGGGCGCGAGCGGGAGCCCCGGCCCCGACGCGTGGGGGAGCGGCTCGGGGGCTCCTCCCGCCCGCAGCGCGAAGTACCCCTTCGCCGTGCGGACGACGAGCGACTGCTCCTTCGCGTCGGCCGGGCCCACGTCGAAGAGCGCCGCCCCCGCGGGCATCGCGAACTTCGCGTCGGGCTCCGCACTCGGCCGCTCGCGTCCGCGCCAGAGCCATGCCTCGCGCTCGCCGACGGCGAGCACGTCGTCCTTCCCGTCGTGGTCGAGGTCTCGGAAGACGCGGTAGGAGACCTTCGCGGGGCAGGCGAGCTCGACGACCTCCGGCGCCGCCGCGGCGGTCGCCGCGAGGAGAAGCAGGGGGGCTCCGGGGGCGAGCCTCACTTCGACCCCTCCACGACGACGACGCCACGGGAGAACGGCACCGCGGCGCGCTCCCGCCCGAACGCGGGCTTCGCGGCCCCGGGGGCGCGCGCGGCGGGGCCCGCCGCGAAACCGCTGCCGTCGTGCAGGAGCACGCACACCTCCTCGCCGACCGAGAGCGCCGCGGGCTTGCCGTCGCGGTCGTAGTCGGGGAGGAACCGGACGGGCGGCTCCGGCTCCTCCTGGAAGGCCGCGAGCGGCACCTCGTCCTCGTGCACCCACGCGGGCTTCCGCTCGTAGCCCTCGGGGCCCCAGCGGAACACGTGGTAGGTCGCCGGAGCCGCCGCGCGCGCCGCGGCGAAGATCGAGATGTCGATCGTGCAGAGCACGAGGTCGAGGTCCCGGTCGCCGTCCACGTCGACGAGCGCCGACTCGAGGAGCACGCCCGCGACCTTGAGGAAGGAGGCGGGGCGGAAGAAGCTCTTCTTCGGTGCGTCGTAGATGCGGCCGCCGCGGAAGAGGCGGGCGGTCGCCTCGAATTTCGCGAAGAGCTGCGTCTCGCCGGAGGCGACGACGACGAGCAGGTCGAGGCGGCCGTCGCCGTCCACGTCGCGGAGGAAGACCTGGTTCCGCCGGATCGACGCCGCGGCCTCATCCCGCTGCGGCAGCGGGAGCGGCGTGCGGTCGGTCTCCTCGACGCCGCGGAACGACCGCACGGCCTCGTCGTCGAAGAGCACGAGCTCGTTCGGCGCGCCCGACCAGCTCCCGACCGCCGGGAGCGGGATCCGGTATTCGATCGCGAAGGACTCGTTCCGCGCGATCTCGAGCGAGGCGCCGGGCACGAAGGGCACGAGCCCCGAGGGCGTCTCGTAGCCCGCGGGCCCGCAGAGGACGGGGTCGTCCCTGCCGTCGCCGTCGAGGTCGCCCGGCGAGAGGAGGAGCGCGGGCGTGCCGCGGCCGAGGAGCCCGAGCAGCGAGCTGGCCCCCGGGGCCCCCTCGTTCCATTCGCCGAAGGGGTCGGCGACGGCGCGGCAGCGGCCCTCGCGGACGACCGCGAGGAGCCCCTTCCCGACGATCGTCAGCGGCGGCGCCTCGCGACGCACGGCGGGCAGGCGACCGCCCGGCAGGAGGATCAGCTCGGTCGCGGTGAGCGCGACCACGTCCTCCCTGCCGTCCCCGTCGACGTCCGCCACCCGGGCGTCGAGGACGGGGACGCCGAGCTCGATGGGGGAGAGCGTGATCCCGCCGAGGAGCAGGAGGACCGGCAGCACGACAATAGGTTAGTCGGTCAGGTCGACGCGGCTGAAGAAGGCTGCCCCGAGGGCCGGGAGCCCGAGTGCCGCGGCGGCCGCCCCGAGGAGGTGCACGGCGCCGTAGCCGGGCCACTCCGCCGTCGAGAGGTGGCGGCCGAACTCCACGAGGCTCGCGAGGTAGTCGGACGCGGCCCGGAACGGGAGCGCGCGGGCCGCCTCGGGGGCGAGGCCCATCACCTCGGGGAGGTAGTTGAGGGGCAGCGCGATCCCGATCGCCACGAGGACCGCCGCGGCGGGGGAGGCGAGAAGCGACGAGACGAGGACGCCCATGCCCGTCGCCGTCAGGAGCGCGGGGAGCACGAGGAGCGTCGCGAGGAGCGCGCGCCGCCGCATCGTCGCGCCGAGGAACGCGGGATCGACCACCTCCTCCTCGACGTAGCGGAACCCGTCCTCGTCCTCGGCCGCGGGGGCCTCCGCCTTCACGTCGCCGAAGCCGGCGCCGCGGGCGCCCATCCATGCGACGCCGGCCGTCGCGAGGAGGAACGCGAGCGCCAGCGCGGCGAGCGCCGTCGCCTTGCCGAGGACGAACGCCGGGCGCGCGATCGGCCGCGGAAGGAGGAAGCGGACCGTGCCCTTGGAGCGCTCGCCCGCGATCGAGATCGCCGAGAGGCCGAGGAGGAAGAACCCCGCGATCTGCGCGCCCGCGTGCAGCGCCGCGCCGTAGACCGTGTAGCCGTTGTCGCGGTGGGGCGCGTAGCGCGCGAAGATGAATGCCGCGGCGGCCGACGCGAGGATCCCCGCCCACGCGAGGGGGTGGCGGAAGAGGTCGCGCAGCTCGGCGCGCAGCGTCGCGAGGAACCCCGTCACGGCCCCCCGGCCCCCCCGATTTCGTCGAGATAGAGCTCGTCGAGCGTCCGGCGGAGCGGCTCGAGCGAGAAGACCTTCACCCCCGCGCGGACGCACGCCGCCGCCGCCGCCGCCGCCCGCTCGCGGTCCGCGCGGAAGACGAGCGCGCCGTCGCCGGCCTCGCAGGGCAGCGCGATCGCCCGCGCAGCGGCCTCCGTGTCGCTCACAACGATCCGGTAGCGCGGCTCGCCGTCCGCGAGGAGGCTCTCCACCGGGCCCGCGCGCACCGCGCGGCCAGCGACGATCAGCGCCGCGTGCGTGCAGAGCCCCTCGACCTCGGCGAGCCGGTGGACCGAGACGAGCACGGTCGCGCCGCGCGCGTTCTCCTCGCGCAGGATCTCGCGGATCGTGCGGAGCCCCTGCGGGTCGAGGCCGTTCTGCGGCTCGTCGAGGACGAGCAGGTCGGGCTTGCCCAGCAGCGCGCAGGCGAGGCCCAGCCGCTGGCGCATGCCGTGGGAGAAGCCGCCGGTCCTGCGGTCGCGGGCGTGCGCGAGGCCGACGCGCTCGAGCTGCGCCTCGTCGGCCTCTACCCGCATGAGCGACGCCGCGCGGCGGAGCGTCTCCCGCGCCGTCAGGTGCGCCGGGAAGACGGCGTTCTCGATGAGGAAGGTCGTCCTCGCCGCGGCGGCGACGTGGCGCCGGGCATCGACGCCGTGGAGCTCGGCCCGGCCGCCGTCGGCGCGCACGAGGCCCGCGAGGATGCGGAGCGTCGTCGACTTCCCCGCGCCGTTCGGGCCGAGGAACCCGAACAGGGAGCCCTCGGGGACCTCGAGATCGAGGCCCCGGAGCGCCTCGTGCGGGCCGTAGCGCTTTCTCAACCACTGGCAGAGGACCGCGGGCATCGGGGGCTGAAGTCTAACCCCCCGGGGTGGATAATCGGGGTGGATGGACCTTCGCGAGGGACAGATCGTCCTCTTCCGGAAGTTCGCGCACCTCTACGACTCCGGCGTTCCCCTGACCGAGGCGCTCGAGATCGCGAGCGCGGAGGCGGGCGACGCGCTCCAGGAGGCGATCTCGGACGTGGTCGAGGATCTCTTCCGCGGGTCCAGCCTCGCGGACGCGCTGGCGCGGCGCGCGGACGCGTTCGGGCCGGAGATCGTCGGGATCCTCCGCTCCGGCGAGCAGCGCGGCGAGCTCGGCGCGGCGGCGCGCAACGCGGCCGCGGGCCTCGAGGGGCACGTGCTCGAGCCGCGGTCGCTCCCGGAGGGCCAGATCGACGGG
>JAKLKT010000138.1 GCA_023150495.1 Planctomycetota bacterium | reverse complement strand
CGGGGGGGGAGCCCCGGAGCCGCCCCCGGTGCCCCCCCGAGAAACGTCCGAAATCCCCGCCGGCGAGGCGATTTGCCCCGGGCATCGGCAAATCGCCCTATCCAACGGGCCGAGCCACTTCGGTTAACCTTCGTGGGCCTCATGAAGCCCGAGGACCGTCTCCGAGTCGCCGAGGTGATCGAGAAGAACACCCAGCGCGTCGCGCTCGGCGAGCTCGCCGCGGCCGGCAAGAGCCACGTGCGGGTGATCTCCGCCGAGAAGACGCTCGCGCTCATCGAGGCGGTCGTCGAGAAGGCGATCGCGCGCCGCGCCGGCGAGCTGGCCGACGTGGACCGCGAGCGCCTCGTGCAGGAGGCGAACGAGCAGTTCCAGCGCGTCGTGCGGATCCAGGCCGACGCGGAGGCGCTCGCCGAGCAGCAGCGCGAGATGATCAGGAACCAGGCCGCGCGCATCGCGGCGCTGGAGCAGGCGGTGCGGAAGTCGGCCTCGGTCGCGAAACGCCACGAGAAGCGGCTCGGCAACGCGCGCGAGACGATCCTCTCCTACGACCAGGAGATCGAGCGGCTCGCGGCGCAGGTCCGGCGCGACGCGGAGCTGATCGAGGACCTCCGGAAGGGGCTCGAGGAACGCGCCGCGGAGGTGCACGGGCTCCGCGACCTGCTGCGCGGGCTCACGGCGCAGACGGAGCATCGCGCGGCGACGGGCGTCGCGGAGCTCCGCTCCGAGCTCGCCGAGATGAAGGCGATGCTCAAGTCGGGCGCCTCGACCGAGACGGTGGACACGCTGCTCGCCCGGCTCTCCGAGCGCGAGGCGGCGACCACGCAGCAGCTCGAGAGCCGCTTCGAGGAGGGGCTCCGGAAGACGCTCGACAGCGTCTCGAAGACGCTCCACCGCGCGACCGCGCGGCCGATCGACAACCCGGTCGAGGCGACCGACGCGATGCTCGCGCGGATCTTCGACCGCGCGGACGAGATGGATTCGAACCTCTCCCGCCTCGAGGTGGAGGCCTCCACCGCGAAGGCGGGGATCGAGGACAGTCTGGACCGGCTGAAGCGCCTCAAGGACCAGGCGCTCGGCGAGGGCGACGCGGAAGAGGCGGCGCCCGCGCCGTAGAGGAAACAGGGAGGGCAACCATGGCGATCGACCCGCAGCGAGTCAACTTCGACAACGACGACATCGACACGAGCGCGCTCCCGGGCGCTGTCCCCGCCGGCGGGACGAAGGCATCGACGGACCTGCAGCCGGGCAAGGGGCTCGACGTCGGCACGGCGAACCTCCTCTCCGCGGTGCGCCGGAAGGACGGCAAGGTCATCGTCAAGCGCGAGCGCAACATGTTCCTCGAGGTCCCCGCGAACGTGCAGCGCAACCGGGCGATGCTGACGCGGCTCAACGTGCCGTACGTGTCGCACCGCGACCGGCTCTTCGTGCTCGGCAACTCGTCGTTCGACCTCGCGAACATGTTCGGCAGCGAGGTGCGCCGGCCGATGATGGACGGATTCCTCTCGCCGCGCGAGCAGGACGCGATCCCGATGCTCCGCTTCATCGTGGAGCGGCTCGTCGGCCCGCGGTCGGTCGAGAACGAGCCCGTCTACTTCTCGGTTCCCGCGCCCTCCATCGATCGCGAGAACGACACCATCTACCACCAGGGCGTGATCGAGAGCCTCCTCCGGAAGCTCGGGTACGAGCCGCACCCCATCAACGAGGGCCACGCGGTCGTCTACGCGGAGCTCGCGGAGAAGGACTTCACCGGCATCGGCATCTCCTGCGGCGGCGGCATGTTCAACGTGTGCGTCGCCTACCGGACGATCCCGGCGGTCACGTTCAGCGTGAGCCGCGGCGGCGACTGGATCGACGAGCACGTGGCGAAGGTGATGGGCATGTCGCGCACGCGCGCGTGCGACCTGAAGGAGAGCGAGGGCGTGAACCTCGCCGAGCCGCGCAACCGCGAGGAGGAGGCGATCGTCCTCTACTACCGGAACCTGATCGAGTACGTGCTCAGGAACCTCGCGCACCGCTTCTCGCTCGCGCACGACGTGCCCTCGTTCAGCGAGCCCGTCGACATCGTGGTCGCGGGCGGCACGTCGCTCGTCGGCGGCTTCGTCGAGGTCTTCGCGCAGGAGCTGAAGAAGGTCGAGTTCCCGCTGAAGATCGCGGGCGTGCGCCGGGCGAACGACGCGCTGACCTCGGTCGTCCGCGGCTGCCTGATCGCCGCGGCGCTCGAGCAGCAGTAGCCGCGAGGCGAATCGGGGGGGGCTCCGGGGGCCCGCCTTCGCTCCTCCGGAGCTTCGGCGGGCAAGCCCGCCCGACGGAACTGCCGCCCGCCAGCGCCCGGGGGGCGCCGCGGAGGTCGGCGGGGTCGGCGGGTGGCCACGCCCTAGAATGGCGGGATGCGGCGCCTCGTACCCCTCGTGCTCCTGTGCGGCATCCTCCACGCGAACGCCGGGATCTTCTCCGGCTCGGGCCACACCGTCGAGCTCGTGAAGACGGAGGAGATCCAGCTCGTCTCGGAGGAGGTCACGATCGTCCCGAGCCGCGCCCGCTGGCGCTTCGACGGCGGCGGCGGCATGGATCGCGTCGAGTACTACTGCAAGTTCAAGCTCCGGAACCTCACCGACGAGCGCGTGGAGGTGCAGGTCGGATTCCCGCTCGACTCGCAGTTCATGAAGCAGCCCTACGACCCCAAGGAGCACGACGAGGAGGATCTGATCCTCACCTACCAGTTCATGGCGCGCGACAAGGAGAAGACCTACCACGTCCGCTATGCGCCCGGCGACGGCGACCTTCGCTCGATCTTCCTCTGGGACATGGCGTTCGCGCCGGGCGAGACCCGCGATCTCGCCGTCCTGTACGAGATGCCCATCTCGATGGGCCTCGGCACGACGGCGATCGCGCGCGGCGAGTACGCGAAGCCGTGGTACGTCCATGCCGAGTTCGCGCTCGTCGAGAGCTTCCGCTACGTCACGAGAACGGGCCGCTCCTGGGCAGGAGAAGTCGAGAAGGCGACGTTTGAGGTCGCGCTTCCTGGCTTCGAGTCGTACGTCCGGGAGCGCGGCTTCTTCGAGGACGAGGAGAGCAGGAGCAGGAAGGCGCTCCCGAAGCGCCCGCGCGTGTTCCGGCGCATCGCGCCGTCCGGGTGGCGCGAAGGGGAACGCAGCATCGTCTGGGAGTTCGAGGGGGAGGTGCCGGAGGGCCCGCTCGCCGTTGCGTTCTACGTGACCGTCCTCCCGACGGTGCCCGAGGACGTGCCGGCGTTCGCGAAGGCCATGCTCGGCGAGAAGCCGGCCGCGGAGGACCTCTCGGACCTGAAGGAGATCCTCCTCGCGACCTACGGCGTGGCGCCGAAGACCCCGCGCGTCCTGGAGTTCGTCTCCCGGCAGATCTGGTACGAGGAGCGCGCGGGCGTCGAGCTCGCGCCGGCCGAGCGGGCCATCATCGACGCGCTCGAGAGCGTTCGGTGAGGTCGGGGCTCGCGCTCGTTCTCGTGCTGCTCGGCGCGAGCGCCGGCGGCGAGCCGCGGCCGGCGTGGGTCGCCGAACTTCGTCGGCGAGCGCACCTCGGCGGGGAGGTCCCGGATGATCAGGGTGGCATGAAGTCCGGTCAACGCGGGGACCGCCGGCGCGCGCGGGGGAACCGCGTCGTGGTTCCCCCGCGCCCCCTCCGATCCTTCACGCGAGCGCGCGCGGGAAGAGGATGTTGTTCTCGAGATGGATGTGCTCGTGCATGTCCTCCTCGAGCGCCTTCAACCCGTGCCAGAGCGCGCGCCAGGTGTTGCACGCCTCCGCCGGCACCCTGTAGCCGTCCGTGAGCTCGCGCAGCCGCCGCAGGAGCGATCCCGCCACGTCGTGCTCGTGCTCCATCGCCGCGACCGGCCCGCCCGCCATCGCGCCCTGCCCGCGCCTGATCATCGGGAAGAGGATCTGCTCCTCCTTCGCCATGTGGCCATCGAGCTCCGCCTTCAGCCGCAGGTAGACGGAGAGCAGCTCGGGCAGCCGCACCGGGTCCTTCTCGCGGTGGACGGCGACGACCTTCCTCGCCATGGCCTCGAGCCGGGGGAGCTCCTCGTCGAGGTGCCGGTGGTGCCGGGCGAGGATGTGGTCGATGAGATCGCCGAGCGGCGCCTTGTTCCAGAGATCCGAGGGGGCTCCGGGGGCCGCGAGCTCCTTCCGGATCTCCTCGAGCACGCGGAGGGCGTCGATGCCCCTCTCGCCGCAGGCCTCGCGGAGCGGGCGGCCGCCGCCGCAGCAGAAGTCGATCCCGTGCCGCGCGAAGACGCGCGTGGCGAGCGGGTGCTCGGCCGCGATCCGGCCGACCTTCGTCTCGGTGGTGACGGTCATGTTCTATCTCCTCTTCGGTTTGGTGGCGGTGGGGGAGAGCAGGAGCCGGAGCGCGGAGAGGACGCGATCCGCGGCGCGGGCGGCGCCCTTGTGGACGCCCCGCATCGGGACGAGCGCGTGGATCGCGCCCTTGACGATCACGAGCAGCGCCTCCGGCTCGATGTCGTCGCGTACCGCGCCCTCCTCGACGCCGTCGCGCAGCGCGTCGAGGAGGTAGCTGCCCGAGCGCTCGGCGAGGCTGCGCAGGCGGTAGACCGCCCTCGCGGGCATCGTCAGGAACGCCTGCTCCGAGAGCAGGAGCCACGCGAGCCCGGGCTCCTCTGTGAAGAGCCGCACGCGGTTCCGCGCGAGGCCGAGGAGCCGGTCGAGAGGGGGGAGCGACGGGTCCGGGAACGTCGCCTCGATCCGCTCCTCCGCGTGGCGGACCGCCTCCTCGAGCATCTCGTCCCGCGACGCGACGTGGCGGAAGAGCGCGCCCGAGCTGACGCCGATCTCCGCGGCGACCGCGGCCGTCGTGAGCTCGGTGAGGCCGTGCTCCCCGACGATCCGGAGGACCGCTCTCGCGATCTCCTCGCGGCGCTCGGCGCCGGGCTTCCGGGTCGTCGTCATGGGACCATTGTAAGTAACTACTTACTTACCGTCAAATCCCTGATTTCAAGGCCTCAGGCCACGTCTGCACCGTCACAGCTCCGGCGGCAGGGGGGCGCGGGGGGGCGCGGCCGCGGCCCCCCCGGAGTCGCGCCGAAGTAGAATCCGATCCGAGTGCGTGGAGCCCTGCCCGTCCTTGCCGTCTGCCTCCTGCTCCCCGCCGGCGAGTCGGTGGCGCAGGAGAAGGCGAAGCCGTACTGGGTCGGGAAGAAGTTCCCCGCGCTCTCCGCCCCCGACAGCCACTGGGTCGTGCGACGCCTGAAGGCCGAGGAGTACAAGGGGAGATTCCTCTGGGTGGAGATCGGGTTCCTCGGCTGACCCGGCTGCAAGGCGAGGGAACCCCTCCTGGTCAGGTGGGGCAAGGAGTGGAAGGCGAAGGGGCTCGTGGTGCTCGAGATCGCCAACGGGCGGTACGACCCCCTCGACGCCGTCCGCGCCCAGGCGCGCCGCCGCGGCGTGCAGCACGCGGTCCTCTGGGACGAGGAGGGGCGGACGACCACGCGCTTCAGGGTGCCCGGCTATCCCTACGCGATGCTCGTCGGTCCCGACGGCGTCGTCCAGTGGGCGGGCCATCCGTCGAAGGACGTCGCCCGCCTGGAGCGCTGGCTGAAGGGGAAGCTCGACACGCTGCCGAAGGAGGAGGCGCGGCCGGCGGGGAAGCCGGCGGCGCCCGCGGGGGCCGAGCCCGGCGACGCTCGCGAAGGGACCCGCAAGGAGCCCGAGTGGCTCTCCGCCGCGGAGGCCTTCCGGCGGGCTGCGGAGGACGGCCGCTTCGTCCTCCTGCTCAAGTACACGCCGAACTCGCGCACGGCGCAGAAGGTCTACCTCTCGCTCCTGCGCGACGCGAAGGTCCTGCCGTGGATCGAGGAGCGCTGCCACGCCGTCGTGAGCGACCACCCGGCCGCCCCGAACCGCCGCGAGGCCGCGATCTGGGACGAGAGCGACCGCTGGGACCCGGCGCCGCTGCTCTGGCTCGTGAGCCCGGATCGAAAGAAGCGGATCGCCGTGGATGCCGAGGAGGCTGGCGCCCCCGTGGACGCCGCGAAGCTCCTCGACAGGCTGAAGGCGGTGCTGCCCGCGCCCCCGGCCGGCCGCTGATCCGGCCGCTACCAGCGCATCTTGATCGGCACGGTCTCGCGCTTGCCGTTGCGCAGGACGGTCAGCGTGGCCTTGCCGCCCGGCGGCACCTCCCTGAAGAGGTAGGCGAGGAGGAGCGACTCGGTGCCGAGGTCGCTCCGCCCGTCAACCTCGACGATCACGTCGCCCGCCTCGAGGTCGGACTTCGCCTTCTCCTTCACCCAGTCCGGCGGGAAGCCCTTCACGCGGAGCGCCATCCGGCCGTCGGCGATGTCGAGCGCCTTCCGCTCCGCCGCGTCGGCGACGACGAGCGGCTCCGTGCCGAGGAGCCTGTGCCGGACGCTCCAGACGAGCACGCGCCAGGTCCAGTCGCCGCCGCGGCGCCAGTCGGCCGCGAGCGCGAGCGTGATCTTCTCCGTGGCCTCGCCGCGAAGGACCTCCGCCTCGACCGGGCCCGGCGCGTCGGCGGTGTGGAGCACCCACTGCACGTCGGCGATCGAGAGGACCCTCTGGCCCTCCATCGCGAGGATCCGGTCGCCCGCGCGGAACCCCGCCTTCTCCGCTGCGGAGCCCGTCGCGACGGCGCGGACGGTCGCACGCTCGTCCGGGTCGAGCGCGAGGCCGACCGCATCCGGCATCGGCCACGCCCAGACGAGCCGGTCGGGGACCTTCTTCCGGGCCATCCGCAGCGACCACGCCTCGCCGTCGTTCGCCTGGTGGCAGTGGACGCACCGGCCGCGGCTTCCGTCGGCGGGTGCGACGTTCGGCCGGCCCTCCCACGCGGGCATCGCCTCGGGCGTCCTCCACGGCGGCGCCTTGCCCACCTTCCCCGAGAGCCCCTTCCTTCCCTCCGCGCCGAGCGCGTGAAGCTCGAGCGCGCCCTCCATCGCCTTCGCGAGGCCCGGGACGGAGAGCCAGCGTTCCGCCTCCTTGCCCCCGCGCGAGCCGTAGCGGCCGTAGACCGTGCCGTCCGCGTCGAGGAACATCACCGCGATCGTGAGCTCGCCGTCGAACTGGAATCGCGCGAGGTCGAGCCCCCACGCCTGCACGACGCGGACCGTGACGAACCGCTCCATGAGCCTCGCGAGCTCCGGATCCTCGCGACGCGCGACCTGCGCGTCGAAGTCCTTGCCCGGGCCTCATGGGACGCAGCGGAAGACGACCATCAGCGGCTTCCTCGTCCGCCTCGCCTCGGCGAATCCCCTCGCGAGGTCGTCGTAGATCCAGTCGCCCCTGGGCTCCGTGTCCTTGAGCGCCGCGCGGAGGGCCTCCTTGTCGTCGGCGCGGACAAGGGTCGCGGCGAGGAGCAGCGCGCACGTCGTGATCCGCATGCGCCAAGCATATGCGGAGTGGGGGGGGCC
>JAKLKT010000137.1 GCA_023150495.1 Planctomycetota bacterium | reverse complement strand
TGCCGGTCGCGCGTCGCCCAGACCTTGTACTCCTGGCGCTCCGCGGAGCCGCCGCCGTGGCACGCCTGCGCGGCGCACGACCCCGCCCCCAGGAAGAGGTCGCGCTCGGGGACCTGCTGCGCCCCCGCCGGCGCGCACGCGGCGAGGGCGGGCAGCAGGAGGAGGGCGAGCGCCCGCATGACGCGCATTCTTGCCCGAGGCGGCGACGGAAAGAAGCCGATTCCGATCTGGACCGGCGGAGCGTGCTGCGTTCGGCAGAGAGGGGAGGGGGCGCGGGGGAGGGCTTGGCGCGGGCGCAGGACAGTGCGTCGCCGGTCGGGCGCGGGGGGGGGCTTCCTCGTGACAGACCCGAACCTGCGGCGGCAGGCGGCGTTCCTCCGCGAGGACGTCAAGGGGGCGTGGGCAGTCGCTCTTGCGCCGGCACGGCTGCGATGTCGCGATAGAATGTCCATGGTGATGTGACCGATCATTCCGCTCAGGAGTTCACGAGATGCAGGAGATCGCGCCGAGGATCACAGTCGACCCCGATGTACGGTTCGGGAAGCCCGTGATCCGTGGGACTCGCGTGCCCGTCGACCTCGTCGTCGGCAAGCTCGCGGGGGGCATGACACAGGAGCAGGTTGCCGAGGAGTACGGGATCACCAAGGAAGACGTCTTGGCCGCCCTCGCCTACGCCGCCCGCACGCTCTCCGAGGACCAGGTCAGAGCGATCTCCTGAATGGGGCCGTTCCTCCTCGACGAGGACCTTCCGCGGAGTCTCTCGACCGCTCTCCGGAAGGACGGGTTTGCCGCCGAGGACGTGCGCGATCTCGGCCTTCGCGGCCAGGATGACGCGAACGTCTTCTCCTACGCACAGTCGGGGGCATTCGTTCTCGTGAGCGGCGACCTCGGCTTCGCGAACATCCTCCGGTACCCGCTGGGTTCGCACCGGGGAATCGTGATCGCCCGCTTCCCCAACGAGATGCCCGCCGCCCAGGTGACGCAGTCCGTCGTTGCCGCCCTTCGCCTGCTTTCCGAGGAGGAGATCCGCGGGAATCTCGTCGTGATCTCGCCCGGTCGCGTTCGCCTGCGGCGCCGACGATAGCCGGCCCTCGTGCACGGCGCTGCTCCGGGGGCCACCCCCGATAGAATCCCCGCGTGGCGCAGGACACCGAAGGACGCCTCGAGGGCGAGCCGCTCGACCTCGACCAGCTCCGGGAGATCCCCGTCTTCAAGGGCTGCTCGGAGGCGCTCCTCAGGAAGAACCTCGGCGCCGTCGTCCGGCGGCGGTTCGCGCCCAACGAGATCATCTGCCGCGAGGGGGAGTTCGGTTCGACCGCCTTCTACATCCTCGATGGCGAGGCCCAGGTGTTCCTGAAGACGCCCGTCGCGCACCTCGAGGGGAAGGCGCGCGTCAAGGGCCTCTTCGGCGGGATCACGAGCTTCCTCCAGTCGCTCGTCCGCCGCGAGGAGACGCGCGCGCGGGCGGGCACGATCCCGATCGACGCGCCCGTGGACCTCTCGCTCGACCGGCCCGAGGCCACGCTCGTCAAGGGCGACCTCTTCGGCGAGATGACCTGCATGTCCTTCTACCCGCGGAGCGCGACCGTGCGCGCGCGGGGCGAAGTCGTCGCGCTCGAGATGCTCCGGAACATCCTCGACGTGCTGAAGCGCGGATCGAAGGAATTCAAGGAGCAGCTCGACCGGGCCTACAAGGGGCGCGCGCTCGCCACGCACCTGAAGGCGATGCCTCTCTTCGAGGGGCTCACGGAGGAGTTCGTCGAAGGGCTCAGGGAGCGGGTGAACCTCGTCTCGTACGACCCCGGCAAGGTGATCTGCAGGCAGGGCGACGACGCCGACCGCCTCTACCTCATCCGGATCGGGTTCGTGAAGGTGTCCCAGGAGAGCCCGGGCGGCGAGGTGATCCTCAAGTACCTCCACCGCGGCGACTACTTCGGCGAGATGGGGCTCCTCGGCGCGGGGAAGCGCACCGCCACCTGCACCGCGCTCGACCACGTCGAGCTCGTGGAGATCGGCAAGGACGACTTCGCGCGGATGATGGCGGAGTTCCCCGCGATCCGCCGCGGGCTCGAGGAGAAGGCGCGCGCCCACGCCGCGGAGAACGCGCGGAGGCTGGAGCAGCTCGCGGCGGTGTCCGTCGACGAGTTCCTCGAGCAGGGGCTCATGCAGGCGCAGAGCCTGCTCTTGATCGACCTCGACCGCTGCACCCGCTGCGACGAGTGCGTGCGCGCGTGCGCGGCGAGCCACGACGGCGTCACGCGCCTCATCCGCGACGGGCTCCGGTTCGACCGCTACCTCGTGCCCACGAGCTGCCGCTCCTGCCACGATCCGCTCTGCATGGTCGGCTGCCCGGTCGGATCGATCCGGCGCCGGGACACGATGGAGATCGTGATCGAGGACTGGTGCATCGGATGCGGCCTCTGCGCGCGCAACTGCCCGTACGGCAACATCAACATGCACGGGATCGGAGGGGGCGGGGGGGAGGACGGGGCCGAGGGGAAGGAGGGGAAGGCGCAGAAGGCCATCACGTGCGACCTCTGCGCGGGATGGGACGAGCCGACCTGCGTCTACGCGTGCCCCCACGAGGCCGCGATGCGTGTGGACCCGAAGGAGTTCCTGATCCGCCGATGAAGAGGTCGCCGCCGTGCTGATCGACCGGAGCCACCGGCCCTGGATGACGCTCACCGCGCTCGTCGCCGGCGTGTCGCTCCTCCTCTACGCGATCTACGCGTCGCGGGCGCCGGACGGGCCGCGCGGCGGCTCGTGGCAGGGCCTCTCGTTCGGGATCGCCGCGTCGGTCGCGATCGTGTTCGCGGCGCTTCTCGGCGCGCGGAAGCGGAGGCCGCACTACCGGCTCGGGCGCACGGCGACCTGGCTCAAGGGGCACCTCTGGCTCGGCGCGCTCTCGCTGCCCCTCGTGCTCTTCCACGCGGGGTTCTCGTTCGGCGGGACGCTCGCGAGCGTGCTCATGTGGATTTTCCTCGCCGTGTACGTCACCGGGGTCGTCGGCCTCGTGCTCCAGCAGTTCCTGCCGCGGGTGATGACGCAGAGCCTCCCGCAGGAGACCGTCTTCGAGCAGCTCGACCACGTCCGCGGGCAGCTCCTCGCGGAGGCGGAGCGCATGGCGAAAGGGGAGGGGGGCGCGGTCGCGAGGGCGAAGAGCGCGGGGAGGGTGCAGGGGCGCGTCGTCGAGAGCCGCGCCGCCGCCGCCGATGCGGGACCCGACCGGAACGCGCTCCATCTCTTCCTCGAGCGGCAGCTGCGGCCCTACTTCGCCGCCGACGGGGCGCGCCGCTCCCGCCTCGCGGACGCGAGCGCGCGGGCGGCGATGTTCGAGGAGCTTCGCCGCGCGGTCGATCCGGCGCTCCATCCGGTCACGCGCGACCTCGAGGCGCTGTGCGGGCAGCGCGACCAGCTCGAGATGCAGCGCCGGCTCCACCTCTGGCTCCACGGCTGGCTCCTCGTCCACGTCCCGCTCTCCTACCTCATGGTCCTCCTCGGCGCGGTGCACGCCGTGATGGCGCTCTACTACGGATGAGAAGCTCGAAGGACCTCGCGCAGCGGATCGACCCGGGATACCACCGGCGCCGCCACCCCCTGCGCCGCCTCCGTCTCCTCCTCTCCCTCGGGCTCGTGGCCGCGGGCGGGCTCTGGATCGCGGCCTCGTTCGCGTTCTCGGGCGAGGCGATCTACGTGCGCGGCGGCGTCGCGCGGGCGCACGCCCCTCTGGCCGACGACTGCGACCGCTGCCACGTGGAGGCGTTCTCGGCGGCGCCGGACGCGGCGTGCCTCTCCTGTCACCGCGTCGGTCCGCACGTGCCCGCCGGGAAGACCCCCCTCGACCCCAGGTGCGGCACCTGCCATGCGGAGCACGGGGGCCGCGCCCGCCTCGCCGAGGTCGCCGACGGCCACTGCAACGCCTGCCACCAGGGCCACCGGATGATCACCTCGATCGAGGACCACGCGCAGTTCGAGCGCGCGCCCCTGGACCAGCACCTCCGCTTCAGCCACCGCGACCACCTCGCGAAGGACCTCCTGAACGGCCCGCTCTCGTGCGCCGACTGCCACCGGCCCCGGCCGGACGCGCGCGACTTCGCGCCGATCCGCTTCGACGCGCACTGCGCGAGGTGCCACGCGGAGCGCCTGCACCCCGAGCTCGAGGACGCGGTGCCGCACGGCGTGGAGCCGGCGCGGCTCCGGGAGTGGGCCACGGCCGCCTTCGTCCGCGCGTTCCTCGACGACCCGCGCCTCGCGGATCCGCCGTCGCGCCCCAACGCCGTTCCCGGCCGGTCCCCCGGAGCCCCCCCCGAATGGACCGCAGCGCTCCGGGCGAGCACGGAGGCGGCGCTCGATGCCCTCTTCACCCCCGGCCGGGGCTGCCTCCTCTGCCACGAGGGCGACCGGGAGCGGATCGTGCCGCCGGAAATCCCCTCGAACTGGCTCCCGAAGGCGCGCTTCGACCACAGGACGCACCGGGCCGAGCCCTGCGCGACCTGCCACCGCGCCGAGGGGAGCTCGGAGGCCATGGCCGTCGATCTCCCGGGGATCCAGACCTGCCGCTCGTGCCACGGCGAGGATCTTGCTCCCGCCGCGTGCGCGACCTGCCACCCGTACCACCCGCGGGATCCGGCCGCCTGGCGGTAGCAGGGGCCCGGCGGAATCCCGCGCGCAATCTCGCGTGCCGCCGCGGGGGCGTCCCCTGCCGCCGACCCCCCGCGGGCGGCGGGGGTTGGCGCGGGATTCGCGTTCGGCAAACCGCGCCTCATGGCCTTTCGTTTGCTTCAATGGAGCCCTTGGGAGGCGAGCACGGAGCATGACGATGAACAAGAGTGTCGAGCTGCGTTACGGCGACAAGACCTACTCCTACCCGGTGATCGAGGGGAGCGAGACGGAGAGGGCGATCGACATCGGGAAGCTCCGCGCCCAGACGGGGCTCGTGACGTTCGACCCCGGCTACGGCAACACCGGCTCCTGCAAGAGCTCGATCACGTTCATCGACGGCGAGAAGGGGATCCTCCGCTACCGCGGCTATCCGATCGACGAGCTGGCGGAGAAGAGCAGCTTCCTCGAGGTGTGCCAGCTGCTCATCACGGGCGAGCTGCCGCCGCCGAAGGCGCTCGACGCGTTCCGCGCCGACGTCACGCGCCACACGATGCTCCACGAGGACATGAAGAAGTTCTTCGAGGCGATGCCGAAGGGCGCGCACCCGATGCCCGTCCTCGCCTCGTCGGTCAGCGCGCTCGCGGCGTTCTACGAGCAGCCCGAGACGGACGACGAGATCCGGACGGCGGTCGTGCGGCTCCTCGCGAAGATGCCGACGCTCGCCGCGTGGGCCTACAAGCACTCGATCGGCCAGCCGTTCCTGTATCCGCGCAACGACCTCGACTACGCGAGCAACCTGATCCACATGATGTACGCGACGCCGTGCGAGGCCTACCGGGTCGACCCGGTCGTCGCCCGCGCGATCGACGTGCTCCTCATCCTCCACGCCGACCACGAGCAGAACTGCTCCACGAGCACCGTCCGGCTCGTCGGCTCCTCGCGCGCGCACCTCTACGCGAGCATCTCGGCGGGCATCAGCGCGCTCTGGGGGCCGCTCCACGG
This sequence comes from Planctomycetota bacterium, assembly GCA_023150495.1. Classification (GTDB taxonomy): domain Bacteria; phylum Planctomycetota; class PLA2; order PLA2; family PLA2; genus PLA2. The sequence goes on along the minus strand of JAKLKT010000137.1, from coordinate 1,826 downwards.
CGGCGCGAACCAGGAGGTGATCGAGATGCTCGAGGCGATCGCGGCCGAGGGCGGCGGCGCCGAGCGGTTCCTCGCGAAGGCGAAGGACAAGAACGACACGACGCGGCTCATGGGCTTCGGCCACCGCGTCTACAAGAGCTACGACCCGCGCGCCTCGATCCTCAAGCGCACCTGCAAGGACGTGATCTCCCGCCTCGGGACGTCGAGCGAGCTGCTCGACATCGCGATGAAGCTCGAGGAGATCACGCTCAAGGACGACTACTTCATCAGCCGGAAGCTCTACCCGAACGTCGACTTCTACTCGGGCGTCATCTACAAGGCGCTCGGCATCCCGACCGACATGTTCACGGTGATGTTCGCGCTCGGGCGCCTGCCGGGCTGGATCGCCCAGTGGATCGAGATGCGGCAGGACAAGGAGACCCGCATCGGCCGCCCGCGGCAGATCTACACCGGGGCGACCGAGCGGCACATCCGGCGGTAGGATCGGTTCTCAAAACCGGCCCGTTCGACCACTCCGGCACCCCTCCGTCGGGAGCGGCAGCTACCGGACGACCGAGCCGACGCGCTCGCCCTTGACGACGCGCAGGATGTTCCCGCGGTCCTGCAGCTTGAAGACGTGGATCGGCATGCGGTTCGTCATGCAGAGCGAGAACGCCGTCGCGTCCATCACCTCGAGGCGGCGCTGGAGCGCGTCCTCGAAGCTCAGCTCGGGGAGCTTCTTCGCCTTCGGGTCCTTCGCCGGGTCCGCGGTGTAGATCCCGTCCACCTGCGTCGCCTTGAGGAGCGCGTCGGCGCGCATCTCGGCCGCGCGCAGCGCCGCGGCGGTGTCGGTCGTGAAGTAGGGGTTCCCGGTGCCGGCCGCGAAGATCACGATGCGCTTCCGCTGGAGGTGGCGGTCGGCGCGGCGCTTGATGTAGGGCTCCGCGACCTCGCGCATCTCGATCGCGGTCATCACCCGCGTCTCCACCGAGACCTTCTCGATCGCGTCCTGGAGCGCGAGCGCGTTGATCACCGTGGCGAGCATCCCCATGTGGTCCGCCGCCACGCGGTCGAGCCCCTTCTCGGTCCCCCGGATCCCCCGGAAGATGTTGCCTCCGCCGACGACCACGGCCATCTCGACGCCGAGGTCGTGCACCTCCTTCAGCTCCGCGGCCACGTCCGCGATCGTCTTGGAGTCGATGCCGTAGCCCCCCTGGCCCATCAGGGCCTCGCCGGAGAGCTTCAGGAGGATCCGCTTCAGGGCCGTGGGGTTCTTCTTCTTCACGTCGCGCTCGCCGTTCGTGCCGGGCGCGGCCGCACCCGCTCCCTTCCCTCCGAACAGCTCGTCCTGGACCGTGCGGTCCGTGAGGACGCGTTCCATGGAGTCGAGGAGCGCCTCGTGCCGCCGCGTCAGCTCCGAAAGGGCCTCATTCCTATCATGGAGGCCGTCGGCGAGCGAGCGCGCGAGCGCGAAGGACACCTTGGCCGCCACCCCCTCGCCGGCGGCGACGAGCTTGTCGAGGGAGGCGCGCTGGAGCGAGAAGAGGGAGCCCGCCTTCACGCACCGCCCGACCTGCGGCTCTCCCTGCCCGAGGAAGGCGAGCGCGTTGAGGGTGGCCCCGGCGCCCGCCACGGCCCCCCGGCCCCCCCCGTTTCCCGCCACGGAGACCTTCCCGGTCAGGAGCAGCTTCAGCTCCCCCGCGCCGAGCTCGACCTTGTCGCCCTTCTCGATCGCCCGCAGCTCGCCGAGGTCGACGAGCAGGCGGAGCTCCGCCGCGGAGAGGCCGGCGAGGACGCGGCAGTTCCCGAGCCTTAGGGCGAGGACGTCCGGGTTCACCGCCTCCCCT
>JAKLKT010000136.1 GCA_023150495.1 Planctomycetota bacterium | reverse complement strand
GCCCCCCGAGTCCGGGTTCCGGCTTGAGACCGGGGAGTCCCCCTCCCCGGCACACCCGCTAGACCTATGGACCTCCGCAACACGCACCTTTCCTTCGATAACAGTGCCAAGTTTGTGCCGGACCCCGGGCTCGGAGGGCGCGAGGATCTGTTCGAGCAGGGGGATCGCGCGGCGGAAGATCTCCCCTGCGACGGGGGCGGCGACGACGCCGCCATAGGGCCTGATCCCGTCCACGGCCTGCGGCTCGTCGGCAAGGACCAGCACGAGGAGCCGGGGATCGTGGGCGGGAGCGAAACCGACGAACGAAGAGACGTACCGGCGGGACCCCTCGGGGTACTTCTCCGCCGTGCCGGTCTTTCCGCCGATGCGGAAGCCGTTCACAAGGGCACGCTTCCCCGTGCCCTCCTCGACGACCTCCTCCATCGCGCGGCGCACGAAGGCGAGCGCGGACGGGTCGAAGGGGAGATCCGGGGGGGCCTCGGGGGACGTGCCGCGGACGAGCGTCGGGCGGACGAGACGGCCGCCGTTGAGCAGCGTGCAGTGGGCGGCCGCGAGCTGGATGGGCGTCACGAGGAGCTCGTGGCCCATGCTCACGGAGACGAGGGTGTAGTCCGGGTGCCACTTCTTCCGCTCGGTGACCTTGCCCGCCTGCTCGCCGGTCGCCTCGATGCCCGTCTTCCGGCCGAAGCCGAGGGCGACGAGGAGGGAATGGGCCTCGTCGCACCCGAGCGCCTGCCCGACCTGGGCCATGCCGATGTTGCTCGACTTGATGAGGACGTGCTCGAGGTCGATCGTGCGGTTCGGCTTCACGTCCTCGAGGCGCCGTCCGCCGAAGTACTTCACGCCGGGGCCGCAGTCGAAGAGCTGTCCCGGCCGGACCGCGCCGCGCGTGAGCGCGCGGGCGACGATCAGCGGCTTCACGGTCGAGCCCGGCTCGAAGGCGTCCTGGACCGCGTGGAGCCGGAGGCACTGCGGGTCGATCCCGGGGAAGTCCGCGGGATCGAACGCCGGGCGGTTGCCGAGGGCGAGCACCTCGCCGGTGAAGGGGTCGAGGACGATCGCGCACGCGGCGCGGGGACGGTGTCGCTTCTCGAGGCCGTCGAGGGCCTGCTCGACGATCTCCTGGAGCGTGATGTCGATCGTGAGCGGGAGGTCCTTCCCCGCCACCGCATCGCGGTCGCGCTCCGGGAAGAGGTGGAGCGACTCGTGGCGGCCCGAGCGCAGGACGAAGGAGACGCCGTCGGTGCCGCGCAGGCGCGCGTCGAAGATGCGCTCGAGCCCCGTGAGGCCGGAGACGCGGCCGTCCGCGTCCGCGCCGACGACGCCGAGGACCGCGGCGCCCGCGCGGCCATGCGGGTACTCGCGGCGGGGCTCCTCCCGGACGACGACGCCCTGGATCCCCGCCTCCTCGACCCTCTCCGCGACGTCCCGGTCGACGCGCCGGCGCAGGTAGACGAAGCGCTTCCCCTCCTCCTTCTTCGCCTTGAGCAGGGCCGCGAAGCCCTCGGCCGCCGCGGGCTCGCCGAGGAGGAAGGCGACCTCGGTCGCGAACGCGCCCGCGTCCTCGATCTCCTGCGGGTCGGCGGCGACCGTCCTCGCGTGGTACGAGACGGCGAGCGGCCGTCCCTGGCGATCGAGGAGCCGGCCGCGGGCCGCGGGGATCCCGACCTCGGTGAAGTGCTGCTTCATCGCGCGGCGCGCGTACTCCTCGCCGCGAACGAGCTGGATGTAGCCCGCGCGCCCCACGAGGAGGAGCAGCGACGCGAGCAGCCCGAGGAACAGCCTGCGCGCGCGGAACTCGCCCGTCCCCGTCATCGCGTCCCCGGCCCCCCGGCCCCCTCCGCCTCGAGGAGCCCCATGGCGCGCGCCCGCTCGAGGAGCGCGCCGGGCGACGCGAGCCGCTCCCGCGCGATGCCGGCGTTCTCGTTCCGCCGCCGCGCCTCGCGAAGCCGCTTCTCGAGGACGCCGATCCTCCGCGCCTCGTCGTAGACCTCGCGGCGCACGGTCACCGTGAAGAGGGCGGCGAGGAGGAAGAGGATCGCGCTCCCCCAGATCAGGACGTCACGCAACGGCCTTCCTCCTCTCCGCGACGCGCAGCCGCGCGGACCGCGCGCGGGGGTTCCCGCGCGCCTCGGCCTCGCCGGGGCGGACCACCTTCTTCGTGAGCACGAGGAGGCGGGAATCGGAACGGAGGAACCCCTTCACGATCCGGTCCTCCCCGCTGTGGAACGAGATCACGAGCATTCGGCCGCCCTCCGCGAGGCGCCCCGCCGCCGCGTCGAGGCCCATGCGGAGCTCCTCGATCTCGCGGTTGACCGCCATCCGGAGCGCCTGGAACGTGCGCGTGGCGGCGTCGATCCGGCCGCGGCCTCGCGCGGCGCGGCGGACGATCTCCGCGAGGCGTCCGGTCGTGCGGATCGGCTCCTTCCGGCGCTCGGCGACGATCGCCGCCGCGATCCGGCGCGAGTGGCGCTCGTCTCCGAGCCCGTAGATCAGGTCGGCGAGCTCCGTCTCGGGCAGCCGGTTCACGAGGTCGGCCGCGGTCTCGCCGCGGCTCTGGTCCATCCTCATGTCGAGGGGAGCGTCGGAGCGGAAGCTGAAGCCGCGCCCGGCGTCGTCGAGCTGCGGGCTCGAGACGCCGAGGTCCATGAGGATCGCGTCGGGCGCGCCGAGGCGGAGGTCGTCGAGGACGCGGCCGAGCGCGGAGAACGGCGCGTGCACGAGGACGGCCCGCTCGCCGAACTCCTGAAGCTTCTCCTTCGCGACCTTCACCATCTCCATGTCCCTGTCGATGCCTACGACCCTTGCCTCCGGGTGCGCCTCGAGGACCGCGCGCGAGTGCCCCCCGAGCCCCACGGTGGCGTCGAGGAAGAGCCGCACGTCCCGCCCGGCGAGGAAGTCGAGGACTTCCGCGCGGAGCACCGGCAGATGCGTCACGGCTCAGGCGAAGTCGAGCGGGTTGACGTTCGCCTTGAGGTCGTCCGGGCTCCACAGCTCCAGGTACCGGCCCGCCCCCACGATCGTCACCTCGCGCGACTTGAACCGCTCCGCGACCTCGCCGGGCAGGACGATGCGCCCGGTCCTGTCGAACGAGCGAAAGATCATTTGCGAGTAGAAAGCGCGGTTGAAGGCGAGGTTGCCGAACGGGTCGGCGCCCTGCCGGTCCGTGTATGCGTCGAGATAGGAGCGGGGCCAGAGGAGCACGCACTTCTGCCCGGGGATGAGGTAAAGGCCCTGCCGATCCTCGGGAGAGAGGGCATCACGAAGCTCCGCCGGGACGAGGAGACGGTTCTTTCCGTCCAACGCCCGAGGAAAGGAGCCTGTGAAAAGCTGCGCCAAGAGCCCGCCCTACCGCACACACCCAACTACACTTTCTCCCACAACCGCCCACAGAATACCACCATGCCCCACGCGTGCAAACGCTTTCTCGTTTTTTCCAAATGCCTCTCCGGATGAGGGTTACGGCGACGCGGGGAGGGTTCGGGAACGCTCCCTATGCGGGGGCCCGAAAGTGGGACCGCTTCCCACCGGTCACGAGGGGAGGGGGCCCGGGGGAGGGGTCGCCGCGGGGGGTTCCGTGGCCTCCCCCGTGTCGAAGTTGAAGAGGCGCGCGATCTCGCGCTGGAGCGCCACCTCCTCCTCGGGCGTGAGACGCGGCGCGCGCACGTGGACGATCTCGTCCTCCTCGGCGCGCGGGATCGCGACCTCGAGCAGGTCGCCCTCGGGCAGCCGCTTCGTCTTCTGGATCCTCACGCGACGCTTCCGCGCGAGCAGCAGCGTGAGCACGTAGACGAGCGGCTCCCTCGCGGGATCCGCCTCGCGCAGCATGCGGTCGAGGAACTCCTGCGCGAGCTCGTAGTCGATCCTCTTCGCGGGCGGCGGGGGCGGCGGCTGCTTCGTGCGGAAGACGCAGAAGGGCTCGCCGCGGATCGCCGCGAGGTTCTCCTCGCGCACGTCGCGTCGCACGAAGCCCTGCGGCTCCTCGTGGATCACGGAGACGATCACGTCGCCGGGCTCGAAGGGCTTCCCGCTGACCGCGCACACGGGAGCGCGGCGCGCGAACCTGAAGTCGCTCACGGCGCCTGCTTCCTCGCCTTGAGGAGATCGTCGCGCGCCTTGCCCGCGCGCTTCACGACGGCGCTGTCCGCGTCCTTGCGCACGGCCTCCGTGAGCGGATCGATCGCCCGCGGGTCGCCGAGCCTTCCGAGCGCGGTGGCCGCGTCCGCGCGCACCTGCCACGACGGATCGCTCCTGAGCAGCCCCGCGAGCGGATCGTAGGCGCGCGGGTCCTTCGTGCCGCCGAGCGCGAGCGCGAGGAAGCGGCGGCCCTTGATGCCGAGGTCCTTGCGCGAGAGCGCGCGGAGCATGTCCGGGACGCCCTGCGGGCCCATGCGCTCGAGCATGTCGAGCGCGTCCTGGCGCGTGAGGTCGTCGGGCACGAAGTTGCGGCCGTCCGCGATCGGGATCCTGTCGAGCACCATCAGGTCGATGAGGGCCGGAGCGCACGGCGCCCCCACCGCGACGATCTCGTCCTTCGCGCGCACGAGCGCCTTCGCCGAGCTCTCGCGGGCCATGTTCGCCTGCATGTAGAAGCGGATGAGGTGCCCCGCGAGGAGGTATCCCGCGGCGTCGCCGCGCCGCTTGAAGCGGTCGCGCTCGCGCGGCCACGCGCCGTCGCCCTTCCGGAAGAGCTCCCAGATGCGGTTGAACTCCGCGATCTCCTCGTCCGTCGCCTTGGGGACGGGGCGCGTGTCGCCGTAGCCCTCCGTCTCCCGGTCGACGAAGATCCCCTCCTTCTCGCCCTCGCGCTTCGCGGTCGCGGACGAAGGGGCGGCGGCGCGCGGCTTCGGGGCCTCCTCCTTCTTCCCGTCGGAGGTCGTCGCGCATGCCGCGAGGAGGAGGAACCAAGGGAGCAGGGGAACGCGCATCGCCCTATTCTGCCGCCTCGTCGGTCATCGGACCAACATGCGCGCGACCCCGCCCGGGGCCTCGCCGCGGCGGAGAGGGGCCTGCCCGAGAAGGCTCCGAAGGAGCGGAGGAGGATTGCCGCCCCCGGAGCCCCCCGCGATCCCCCCGGGGCGCGCCCGTGGCCTCGGCGAGAGTGCGGGCTTGCCCGCCGCAGCCCCGGCGAAGGCGGGCGTGCGACCCCCCTCGGCTACACTGCCGCGCGTGAGCGGGTTCGTCCACCTGCACGGCCACTCGACCTACAGCCTCCTCGACGGGGCCTGCCGGGTCAAAAACCTGGTCAGGATCGCCAAGGACCAGGGGGCGGGCGCGCTCGCGCTCACCGACCACGGCAACCTCTTCGGGGCGATCGAGTTCTACAACGCGTGCCGGAAGGAGGGCGTGAAGCCGATCCTCGGCTTCGAGGCGTACGTCGCGCCGCGGAGCCGGCACGACCGGGAGAAGAACCCGGTCGCCGGCTGGCACCTGACGCTCCTCGCGAAGAACGACGCGGGCTGGAGGAACCTGATCAAGCTCTCGAGCATGGGATATCTCGAGGGCTTCTACTACGTCCCGCGGATCGACCGGGAGCTGCTCGCGCGGCACGCCGAGGGGCTCGTCGTGCTCTCCGGATGCCTCTCGAGCGAGACGAGCCACTGGCTGCGGCAGGGGGATGTGGCCCGCGCGCGGGAGGCCGCGTCGTTCTACCGGGACGTCTTCGGCGAGGACTACTACCTCGAGGTGCAGCGCCACGGGATCGGCGAGGAGGCGAAGTGCCTCGAGGGGTGCGTCGAGATGGCGCGCTGGCTGGGCCGGCCGGTCGTCGGGACCAACGACTACCACTACGAGCGTCGCGAGGACGCGGACCTCCAGGAGCTCCTCGTCTGCATCAACACCGGGAAGACCCTCGAGGACGAGGGGCGGATGCGGATGGAGACGAAGGAGCTCTACTTCAAGAGCCCCGCGGAGATGGAGGCGCTCTTCAGCGACCTCCCCGAGGCCGTGCGGAGCACGCTCGAGATCGCCGGGAAGTGCGACGTCACGATCCCCTTCGGCAAGTCGCGGCTGCCGCGCTTCGACGTCCCCGGCGGCGGGGACGCGGCGGAGTTCCTGCGCGGGCTCTGCGAGGAGGGGCTCCTTCGCCGCTACGGCGCCGTGCCGCCCGCGGAGGCGCGGAAGCGGCTCGAGCACGAGCTCCTGGTCATCGGCCGCACGGGGTTCCTCGCCTACTTCCTGATCGTCTGGGACCTCATCCGGTTCGCGCGCGAGAAGGGCGTCGCCGTCGGGCCGGGGCGCGGGAGCGCGGCGGGCTCGCTCGTCGCCTACTGCCTCGGCATCACCGACGTCGACCCGCTCCGGTACGACCTGCTCTTCGAGCGCTTCCTCAACGAGGAGCGCATCTCGATGCCGGATATCGACATCGACTTCTGCCGCGACCGGCGGGAGGAGGTGATCCAGTACGTCCAGGAGAAGTACGGCGGCAAGGATCACGTCTCCCAGATCATCACGTTCGGCCGGCTCGCGGCGCGCGCCGCGATCCGCGACGTCGGGCGCGTGCTCGGCGTGCCGCTGCCCGAGGTGGACCGGATCGCCAAGATGGTCCCCGCTGGTCCCGGCGTCACGCTCGAGGGAGCGATGGAGCAGGACCCCGAGCTCAGGAAGCTCGCCGACGACAAGGAGTCGCCCGAGGGGAAGCTCCTCGACTACGCGCTGCGCCTCGAGGGGTGCCACCGGAACGCCGGCACGCACGCCGCGGGCATCGTCATCGCCGACGCGCCGCTGACCGAGATCCTCCCGCTCTACAAGAGCGGCGAGGACGTCTCGACGCAGTTCAGCTGGGAGACCGTGGAGCAGCTCGGGCTGCTCAAGATGGACTTCCTCGGGCTCAAGACGCTCACGCTCATCGACCACGCGCTGAAGCTCCTGCGCGCGGGCGGCGTCGAGCCCCCCGACTTCCGCTCCGCGGAGTTCGAGCGGTTCGACGACAGGAAGACCTACGAGCTTCTCGCGAGGGGCGAGAGCTTCGGCGTGTTCCAGCTGGAGTCGGGGGGGATGCGGGACCTCCTGATGCGCCTCAGGCCGGGCAACTTCGAGGAGGCGATCGTCCTCATCGCGCTCTTCCGGCCCGGCACGCTCGACGCCGGGATGCACGACATCTACTGCAACCGGAAGAACGGCACCGAGCGCGTCACCTACGACCACGCAAGCCTCGAGCCCATCCTCAAGAGCACCTACGGCGTGATCGTCTACCAGGAGCAGGTGATGCTCATCGCCCACAAGGTGGCGGGCCTCACGCTGACCCAGGCCGACAGCCTCCGGAAGGCGATGGGCAAGAAGAAGCCGGAGGAGATGGAGAAGTACCGCCTCCCCTTCCTCGACGGCTGCGGGAGGAACGGCGTCCCCCGCCCGGTCGCGGAGGGCATCTGGGACAAGATGGCGACCTTCGCGCGGTACGGATTCAACAAGAGCCACGCGACCGCGTACGCCGTCCTCACCTACCAGACGGCCTA
>JAKLKT010000135.1 GCA_023150495.1 Planctomycetota bacterium | reverse complement strand
GCGGCCGCGAACGCCGCCAGGAGGAGAAGCGCGACCGGCGCCCGAAGCGGGGGGGCTCCGGGGGCCCGTCCTTCGCCCCTCTCGCGGCCTTCTCGGGCGGCGCGGACGCGGCCACGCCGACGCGGCGAGGCTCCGCCCGCGCGGATCACTTGAGCGCCGTCAGGATGTCGTCCACCGTGCGCGCCTCCGCGAGGCGGCGCCGGACGGCCGCGTCCTTGAGCTTCAGCGTGATGCGCGCGAGCAGCTGGAGGTAGCGCTCCTGCTGGTGGTCGGGCCCCGCGATCATGACGACGAAGTGCACGGGCTTGCCGTCGAGCGAGTTGAAGTCGATCCCCTGGTCGATCTTCGCGAAGCCGACGACGAAGTCCCTGACCGAGGGGATCTTCGCGTGGGGGATCGCGATGCCGAGGCCGATGCCCGTCGACATGATCTTCTCGCGCTCGTGGATGGCCGCGAGGAGCCTCGCGCCGTCGGTCACGTCGGGCGACGTGGCCACGACGGCGGCGAGCCGCCGCAGCGCCTCCTCCTTCGTCGTCGCGTCGAGGAGGATGACGCGTTCGGGCGGGATGATGGCTTCGAGGCTGATCGTCATGGGGTCTCGTCCTCAGTCACGGTAGCTCTTCCGCCAGAGGAGCTCGCCCGGGCGGTCCGGGTCGCCGGAAATGGTCACGAGGTCGAAGCGGAAGGGGAGGTGCGCGACGCCGAACCGCTCGCGGAAGGCGCGGGTCGCACGCGCCGTGCGGCGCCGCTGCGCCTCGCGGACGGCGGGCCGCTCCTCGGGAAAGGCCCCGGTGCGCGACTTCACCTCGACGAACACCAGCGTCTCTCCTTCCATGGCGGCGAGGTCGATCTCGCCACCCGCCGCGCGCCAGTTGCGCGCGAGGATGATGAGTCCCTCCCGGCGCAGCAGCCGCTCCGCCGCCCGCTCGGCGCGCCTTCCGTGCTCCCTGCGGTCCATGGGCAAGGAGCCGGGATGCATCGGATCACTCGTCCGCGACCGGCGTGGGCTCGCGGGTCTCGACCGGCTCCGGCGCGGCCACGTCGGCCTCGACCGTCGCGACCGGCGCGGGGACCTCCCCCGCGGCCTCCCTCGTTCCCATGATCTCGCGGAGACGCGTGGCCTTGCCCGTGCGCTCGCGCAGGAAGTAGAGGCGCGCGCGGCGGCTGCGGCCGGTGCGCTTGACCTCGACCTTCTGCACGAAGGGGGAGTGGAGCGGGAACGTGCGCTCCACGCCCTGCCCCTGCACGATCCGGCGGACCGTGTAGGTGGCGCTCATCCCGTCGCCCCGGCGCCGGATGACCGTGCCGCCGTAGACCTGCACGCGCTCCTTGTCGCCTTCCTTGATGAGGACGTGCACGTCGACCGTGTCCCCGACCTCGAATTCCGGGAGCTCCTTCTTGGCGAACCCCTGCTCGATCAGGCGGATCCTCGTCATCTCGGCTCCTCCTTCCGTCGGAAGGCGGTGTCAGTTTTCTCCTGCCAAAGGTCCTGCCGGCGGACGCGGGTCCGCTCCTCGGAGGCCCTTTCGCGCCATGCTTCGATCGCGGCGTGATTGCCGGAGACAAGCACCTCCGGCACGGTCAGGCCGCGGAAGTCGCGAGGCCGCGTGTACTGCGGTCCCTCGAGCAGTCCCGTCACGAAGGAGTCGTCCGCCGCGGACTCGGCGTGGCCGTGGACGCCCGGCAGCAGCCGGACGACGGCCTCGGTCACCGCCAAGGCGGGGATCTCCCCCCCGGAAAGGACGTAATCGCCGATCGAAATCTCCCTCGCGTGCAGCACTTCGCGGATCCGCTCGTCGAATCCTTCATATCGGCCGCAGACGAGGATCAGCCCCGGCTTTCGCGCGAGATCCGCCGCCAGCCGCTGGTCGAAGCGCTCGCCCTGCGGGGTGAGGAGGATCCGCTCGGCGCCCGGCTCGTGGCACGCGGAGGCGTCCTCCACGGCCGCGACGACGGGCCCGGGCATGAGCACCATTCCGGGACCGCCGCCGAAGGGGCGGTCGTCGACCTGGCGGTGCCTGCCTTCCGCGTGCTCCCGGATGTCCCTCACGTCGAAACGGACGTGGCCCCGCTCCGCGGCGTGGCCGAGGATCGAGGTCCCGAGGTAGGTGCGGACGACCTCGGGGAAGAGGGTCAGGATGCTGATCTTCACGGGTAACCGGGGGCGGAAACCCCTTATTGGACCCCGGTTCAGGACCGTCGTCAAGCCGCGGCGGCTATACTCTCCGGCCGTGTTCACCGGGATCGTGCAATCCATGGGGCGGATCGTCTCGCTCTCCCCTGCGGAGGGGGGGGTGAGGCTCTGGGTGGACGCGGGGGCCATGGCCGCCGAGGCCAAGGTGGGCGACTCGGTCGCGGTGGACGGCTGCTGCCTGACGGTGGTGGGGGCTTCGGGGGCCCGCCTCGCGTTCGACGCGATCCCCGAGACCCTCCGGCGCACGACGCTCGGGCGCCGCGTCGCGGGCGACCCCGTGAACCTCGAGCTCCCGCTCCGTCCGGCGGACCGCCTCGGCGGCCACTTCGTGCAGGGCCACGTGGACGCGGTGGCCGAGGTGCTCGAGCGGCGCGAGGCGGGGGCCGACGTGACGCTGACGTTCCGCGTGCCGGCCGCGCTCGACGGCCAGGTCGTCGAGAAGGGCTCCGTCGCGATCGACGGGGTGAGCCTCACCGTCGCGGGCGTCGGCAAGGGGACGTTCTCGGTCGCGCTCATCCCCCACACGCTCGCCGTCACGACGCTCGGGCGCCGCGGGAAGGGCGATCACGTGAACATCGAGGGCGACATCCTCGCGAAGTACGTCGCCGCGCTGGTGCATCCGGGATGAGCCGGTCCATGCCGCTCCTCCTGCTCGCGGGCGCCGCCGCCGTCTGGGCGTGGGCGCTCCTCTGGCCGAAGGACGCGAGGCTCGAGCCGCTGCCGCAGCGCTTCGTCGGCGAGTTCCAGCTCGCGGGCATCGACACGCCGCCGGGGATGGTGAACCCGCTGCCGCCGGGCAAGCAGTACCGCTTCCGCTTCGCGGCCGACGGGACGTACGCGTTCTCGGTGTTCCTGAACGCCGGCTACGAGATCCTGCGCCGCGAGGGGGTCGTGACGGTGAGCGAGAGCGGCATCCTCACGCTCACGGCGATCTCGTCGAACCGGCGCGAGGACCGCGCGCCGCCGGAGCGGTTCCACGCCGAGTGGGGCCAGGACGAGACGGGCCCCTTCCTCGCGCTCCGCCACTCCGAGCAGGGCTACACCTTCCGCCTCCGTCGGTAAAAGATGCGGATTGTTAAGGCGGAAGTCGTTGGTGGGGAACGACTTGCGGTGACGGGGTGCGGCATTCGTGCCGCAGATTGCCGGTGTGGCCGGACCGGCGTGGTGCGCCGACGGCGTCGCCTGTCCGGCCCCTTGGCCTCGGCCCCCCGGCCCCCCCGGTTCCTAGTTCAGCACGTTGAAGAAGAGCGAGGTGAACGACACGAGGCTCGCGAGCGGCGCGTTCTCGCGCGCGACCTCGCCCGTCTCGCGGAAGCTCTCGAGCATGCGCTGCAGCTCCCGATAGGCGCTCTCGTCCTTGAGGAGGAGGCCGAGCGAGCCCTTGCCCGCGCGGACATCGTCGAGCATCACGCGGAGGTCCTCGGTGGCGACGCGGATGTTGTCGTAGACCTCCCCGTCGTCCGCGAGGAGGCGCGCGAGGCTCCCCTTCCCGCTGTCGAGGCGCACGGCCACGTTGCGCAGCGCGCGCACGCCCTCGACCAGCGCCTCGTGCAGCTCGTCGTCGTGGACGAGCTTCCCGATCGTGCCCTGCCCCTCGTCCACCGCCCTGGCGATGCTCCTCAGCCGCGCGACCACGTCCTTGAGGTCGCTCGCCACGTCGTCGTCGTACATCAGGCGGCCGACCGTGCCCTTGCCCGACCGGATCTGGGTCGCGATCTCGTCGACCCGCGACACCGCTGACAGGACGCGGTCGTAGAGGGCGCGGTCGTCGAGGAGCGCGCCGATCGAGCTCCCGGGGTCGCGCGCGCGGTCGACCACGTCGGAGAGGCCGTCGGCGATCCGGTCGACCTTCCGGTAGAGCCCGTCGTCGGCGAGGATGCGGCCGATGCTCCCCTCGCCGCGCCGGAGCCGCCCGGTCACCTCGGCGAGGTCGGAGGCGATGCGGCCGACGCTGTCCCGGTTCTCGTCGATCAGGTTGTTCAGCGCCTCGAAGGGGTCGCCCGCCATCCGGCCGCGGAGCGGCGTGTCGGGCGTGAGCTCGCGCTTGCCCGGCGTGCCGCGGTCGAGCTCGAGGATCGCGCGCCCGAGGATGCCGCGCGAGCGCATGTTGACGGTCGCGTCCTCCCAGATCTTCAGGTCGGCCCGGATCAGCATGTCGACCTGCACGTAGTGGCCGGGCGCGATCTGGTCGTCGGGGACGAGCGTGACGCGCGCGACGCGTCCCACCTTGGTGCCCGCGGCGAAGATGTCCGCGTCCTTCTTGACGGTCGAATCCTCGCCGAAGTAGGCCGTCCACTGGAGCTGCTCGACGAACTTGAAACCGCCCAGCCGGAACGTGAGGAACGTGAGCACGGCGAGGCATCCGAGGATGAACGCCCCGAGCACCAGGTTCCGCTGCAGGTTCCTCCGCCTCTTGCTCATCGTCTTGCCTCCCGGCGGTCCGCGAGCGGCCCCTCGAGGGCGCCGTGCACGAACTGCCGCACGATCGGATCCACGGCGTTCTTGAACTCGCTGGGCGTCCCCGTGGCGATGATCCGCCCATCGTAGAGCATCGCCACGCGGTCGGCGATCCGGTAGACCCCCTCCATGTCGTGCGACACGACGACGGAGGTCACGCCGAGCTTGTTCCGCAGGTCGACGACGACCTGGTCGATGATGTGCGCGGTCACGGGGTCGAGGCCCGTCGTCGGCTCGTCGTAGAGCAGGATCTCCGGCTCCGTGACGAGGCTCCGCGCGAGCCCCGCGCGCTTCCGCATCCCGCCCGACAGCTGGTCGGGGCGCAGGTCGCGCGTGCCGCGCAGGTCGACGAGGTCGAGCGCGCGGTCGATGCGCCGGTCGATCTCGTCCCGCTCGAGGCGCGTCTTCTCGAGGAGCGGCAGCGCGAGGTTCTCCGCGACCGTGAGCCAGTTGATGAGCGCGCCGCTCTGGAAGAGGTAGCCCATGCGCGCGCGCAGCTCGCCGAGCTCCCTCCCGCCCAGGGCGTGGACATCCTTGCCGTCCACGAAGACGCGCCCGGAGTCGGGTTCGGTGAGGCCGATGATCGTCCGGAGGAGGGTCGACTTCCCCGTGCCCGACGAGCCGATGATCACCATCGTCTCGCCGCGATTGATCTCGAGGCAGCAGTCCCGCAGGACGTGGCGGTTGCCGAAGGCCTTGGAGACGTGGTCGATGAGGATCATTCGGCTTCGAAGGCCCGCCAGATGAGCCAGCTCATGATGTACGAGAGCATCAGGATGAGGACGATCGAGCTGATGACGGCGCGGCGGACCGCGCGGCCCACGCCGAGCGCGCCGCCCATGGCGCGGAGCCCCTGCGCGCAGCCGACGCCCGCGATCACGAAGCCGATGATGCCGGCCTTGACGAGGCCCGCGTAGAGGTCGCGCGGCAGGCCGAACCACTGGCGTCCCTCGAGGCTCTCGAGCGCCCGGTCGAAGAAGATCCGGAAGGGCAGGCCGAGCTGCTGGTTCGCGACGAGCGCGCCGCCGAGGATCCCGACGAGGTCCGCGCAGAGCGTGAGGAAGAAGCTCATCACGCTGAGCGCGAGGATGCGCGGCGCGGCGAGGTACCCGACGGGGTCGATCGACATCACCTCGAGGGCGTCGGTCTCCTCCGAGACCTTCATCGTCCCGATCTCCGCGGCGTACGCGCTCACGACCGCGCCGACGAGGATGATGCAGGTCATGAAGGGGCCGAACTCGCGCGCGAACGTCTGCGCGACGAGATCGCCGAGGAGCTCCTCCTCCCCGTACTTCGCGATCTCGATCCCCGTCTGGAGGCAGATGATCATGCCGGAGAAGAGCGCGACGATGCTGACGACGGGCAGCGACTTGAGCCCGAAGTCGTACGCGATCCGCGCGGTCACGAGGAGCCGCGGCTTCCGGAACATGAAGCCGAGCGCGCGGACGAGCACCTCGAGCGTGTAGCCCGCCGCGTCGAAGACCGCGAGGAGTCCTTTCATGACGGCCCGGAGACCTTCAAGCGTAAGGCCCAGAAGAGACGCACGTGGGTTCCCTCGGCCGTCCTGTCCCAGCCCGTGAATCCCCAGAGGAGACGGACGCGGCGCGCTTCCTCGGTGCGGCGGTTCATGTAGAGGCCGAAGAGCGCGGAGGTCTCGCGGTGCCCGGTCGGCCACGTGCGCCGCCGCCACACGCTCACGAACGGCCGCCACGGCTCGCCGTACTCGCGGAGCGACGGCGAGTCGTACGGCCAGAGGACCGGGAAGGCCACCTCGCGGCCGCCGTCGTAGGTCCGCTCCCATCGGCCGATGGGCCAGACGACGGTCTTCCGCATCGTCGCGCCGTCCTCCTTCCGGAAGGCGGTCGTCTTCCGGTAGAAGGGCGGCGCCACCCACGTCCAGCGCCGGAACTCCCGGTCGGTCTCCACGTACTGCCGCCGCCAGATCGGCCATGCGGCGACCGTGGTCACCTGGTTCTGGTCCCTCGCGTACATGTAGAAGGGCCAGTAGCGGCGCACGTCGACGTATGCGCTCCCCTTCGCGCGGCGGTAGAAGGGGAAGACGCTCGTGTCCACGAGCCCGCTCGCGAAGTGCCGCGTGCGGGTGTAGAAGGGGAACATCACCGTCGTGTGCGAGCGGACCGGCGAGACGTCGCGGCCGTAGAAGGGGAACACGAAGAACGCGCGGCTGTCGGGCGTCTTCCGCCACGTGTAGAAGGGCCAGAGCACGAAACCCTTGCGGAACCCGCCGCGCCCCTTCTTGATCCCCCAGAACGGCGCGAACCGGAGCGTGCTCCGCCCGTCCTCCTTGCCGTCCGAGCCCCACGCGATGAGGGGCCAGAGCACATGGTGCACCGTGAAGACGTCCGGGTCGGCCGGTGGCCCGCGCACGAAGCGCGAGCGCAGGTAGAAGGGCGTCACGAGCAGCAGGTGGTCGATCCCGAGGAGGCTGTTCGAGTAGCCGCCGAAGGGGAGGACGAGGAAGTCCCCGGTGCCGAAGACCGCGAGCGGGAAGAGGATCAGGAACCAGGACTTCTCCGCCTCCGGCGTGTGGCGCGCGGTGTAGTAGACGAACGGGAACACCTGCAGCCGCCGGAACACCTCGTCCTGCCGGTACCGGACGAGCGGCGCGAGCACGTTCACCGCCTTGCCGTGCTCGTCCACGCGCTTGTAGTAGAAGGGCCGGACCTGGGTGACCGTGTGCTTGCCCTCCTTCGTCCTGTCGACGAAGGTGCCGTAGCGCTCGGGGTGCGGCGCGGCGCAGGCGGCGAGGAGCACGAGGAGGGGGAGGAACCGCACGGTGCGAGGGGTGAGGGGGCCCGGGGGAGAGGGTACCCCGGGCCACCCCCGCGGGATTCCACGCGCCGGGG
>JAKLKT010000134.1 GCA_023150495.1 Planctomycetota bacterium | reverse complement strand
GCACGACGTCGGTGACGATGAGCGTCGGCACCGCGGCGAGGATCCCGAAGAAGGTGTCGAACCGCGTCACCCCGGCGGTGTCGACGGCCTCGGCCGCGCGGCCGACGCAGATCGCCGCGTTCTCGATCGGGGAGTTGCGCTCGCCGACGCGCACCCGGTAGGTCGCGGCGACGCCGTTCTCCATCAGGCGCTCCGACCGCGGCCTGCCGAGCTCGCCCTCGATCTCCTCGCGGCTCGCGCCGCGCCGGAGGACCGAGAGGTCCGTCGGCGGCCCGAGCGCCGCGAGGAACGACGAGCATCCGCACGCCGCCGCCGCGACGGCGACGAGAAGGCCGAAC
Organism: Planctomycetota bacterium; assembly: GCA_023150495.1. Classification (GTDB taxonomy): domain Bacteria; phylum Planctomycetota; class PLA2; order PLA2; family PLA2; genus PLA2. The sequence goes on along the minus strand of JAKLKT010000134.1, from coordinate 7,182 downwards.
CTCCCTCCACGCACCATGACCCGCACCCGCATCGGCAAGCGGGAACCGCCCGCTGAAGGCGTGAGGCGCCCCGCGGGCCCAGTCCGGGACGTTCCGCTCCCGTTAGGTGCCGAGCTTCCGCGCGAGCTCGACGGCCTGCGGCCAGCCCGGGTAGCGGCGGGCGAGCCGGCGCGCCTTCGCCGCGTCCCGCTCCGTGCGCGCGAGGTGGTAGCGGATCGCGAGCGTGTGCCGGCGACGGTGGCGCCGGAGCGCAGCCTTGCTGCGCCACCTCCACCGCTTCGGCTCCGGCACGATCTCCCAGAGGGCATCGTGGATCGGCCCGAATCCCGGCACGCTCCGGTGGCGGATCGCGTCGAGCGCGCGCCAGAACCGCGGCATGTCCCAGAGCCCCGGCGGCCCGAAGAACCAGTCGGCGAGCTCGATCTCGATCCCCCCCCGGGTTCCCCGGAGCCCCTCCCACTCCCCGATGAAGGCGGCGGCGTCGCCGAGCGCGCCGTGCGCCCTCGCCCGGAGCTGCCGAAGGTACGGATGGCGCTTCCCTCGGAGCGCCTTCAACACGGCCTCGGGCCGGTTGCGCGCGAGAAGCTCGCAGGCAGCCCGGCTCTCCGCAGGAAGCCACGAACGGTAGGGAGCGGCGCCCGCGGGGTCGTCGATCCCCTCCTGCGCCTCCTCGCGGAGCAGCGGCAGGTAGCTGTAGTCGTCCCCTGCGCGCATGCCGCGGTCGAGCGCGCGTGCCGCCGCGCGGAAGCGGCCGCACTTGAGGAGCATGTGGCCGAGCTCGGACCAGGCGTACTCGTCCGCGGGATCGACACGCGCCGCCGCGCGGTACGCGCGCGCCGCCTCGCGAGGCGCGTCGATGAAGTCGAGGACGTCGCCGAGGAAGGAATACGCCACTGCGAGCAGCCGCCGGTCGGCGGCCGGGGCGCCCGGACGGTCGAGCCGCGACAGCGCCGCCTTGAGCGGTCCGAACACGAAGCGGCAGTCCTTCCGCGTCCGCCAGGCGCGGTAGTTGCGATCCAGGCGATCGAGGAGCCTGCGCGCATCGGCCGCGGTCATGCCGCGACCAGAATAGCGCGTCAGCGGCAGAGGTCCGCGATCCGGCGGAGGACGGCGCCGCGACCCGCCACCACCGCCTCCTCCCATCGGCGGGCCTCCGCGAGCGCCCGTTTCATCGGCTCGCCACGGACGAGGAGCGCCGCGAGCGCCGCCTCGACGTCGGCCGCCCCGACCGGGGCGCGCGGGCTCGACGCGAGCGGGACCGCGATGCCGAACCGCTGGCACTTGCGCGCGAGCGCCGGCTGGTCCCAGAAGAACGGGTACGAGAGCATCGGGACGCCGTGGAAGATCGCCTCGTGCGTCGAGTTGAGGCCGTGGTGCGTCACGTAGACGTCCGCTTCCGCGAGGATCCTCCGCTGGTCCACGTACCGCGCCACCGTGACGTTTCCCCGCGCGAGCGCCGCCGCGTCCGCCTCCGCGCCGCCGAGACTCAGGATCGCGCGCGCGTCCCGCCTCGCCGCGACGGCGTCCGAGACCGCCCGGAGCGCCGCGAGCGCCTCGTTCGCGTAGTACCTCCAGATCACCGTGCCGAAGGAGACGTACACCTTGAGCCCCGCGTCGTCGAACGCGGCCGGGCCGCCCGCGCCCTCGGGCGGGTCGCCCGGCTCCTCGAGCGACGGCAGCGACCCGTGGAACGCGATCGGCTCGAACGGCCGCCGCTCGGCCTCGTCGAGGAATTCCGGCGGCTCGCAGCAGACGTTCAGGTGCGGCGAGAGCGCCGTCACGTAGGAGAAGGGCGACGCGTCCGCGATCCCGTGCAGCGTCCGCAGCGTCTCCACCGCGCGGTGGCACTCGGGCGCGATCCTCACGCGCGGGTCGGTCTTCAGGAGCTCCACGAACCGCGAGGGCTCGACGTCGTGCCCCGCGCAGACGTTCACGTGGGGGAGGCCAGCGAGGCGCGCGGCGACGAACCCGACGACCGCGAACGTGTCGTAGACGACGAGCGACGCGCCGATCGCCGCGAGGTCGCGCGCCACGTCGCCCGCGTAGCGCCCCGCGAAGCTCACGTGGCGGCAGGGCACCGGGAGCGACGCGGTATCCGCGGGCGGGTACTTCGCGAAGAGGTCGACGAACGTGCCGCCCGCCCGCTCGACGTCGCCGCGGAAGTCGCGGTGCGTGAAGACCCGGGCGTCCATCCCCAGGCCCGAGAGGCCGGCGATCAGGGACCGCATGCGCTGGAAGTGCCCCGGCTCGCGCATGCAGAAGAAGGCGACGGTCGTCAACGGCCCCCGGACCCCCCCTGCATCGCCTCGATCCGGCGCGCGATCTCCTCCTCGGACGCGCCGTCCACCCACGGGTAGGTCGCGAGCTTCACGGGTTCGCCCTTGATTGCGGCGAGCGTCACGCGGTCCGCGGCCTTCCCCGGCTCGAGCGGCGCGTGGCACTCGACGACCGTCGTGAACCCCGCGTCGCGGAGCGCGCGGACGAGCGCGTCCTTCGCGAACCGGAAGCTGTGCGCGTTGTCGATCGACTTGAGCTGGCGGGCGCGGCGGACCTCCGCGGGATCGTCGTCGGCGTGTTCGCGCACGCGCTGCCCGCGGTAGCCGCGGAACTCCGTGTCCGGCGCGAGCGTGACGAGGGTGTCGATGACCAGGAGCCTCGCGCAGACGTTCGCGAGCACGTCGAGCACGTCGGGCATGTCGAGGTGGTAGAGGATGCCGAGCATGAGGACGACGTCGAACTCGCCGTGCGTAGCGCGCGACACGCGGCGGACGTCCTCCTGCGCGAACCGGACGTTCGAAAGGCCGTGGCGCTCCGCGACCGCGGCCCCCTCGCGCATGCGCTCGGAGCGCGCGTCGATCGCGAGCACCTGCGCGCCGCGGAGCGCCGCCTCGATCGCGTAGACGCCCTCGCCGCAGCCGAGGTCGAGGATCCTGAGCTCCGCGAACGGCCGCCGCGCGAGGTCCGCGACGAGCTGCATCACGCGGCGCACCTTGACGCCGTTCGCCTCGCCCGCCTGCGGGACGGAGGGCCCGCCCTCGCGCCCCTTCCGTGCGAAGAGGGCGAGCGCCTCGGCGTCGAGCGGGCGCGTGTCGGCCATGCGCGGGAGCGTAGCAGATTCGAATCGGGGGGGCGCGGGGGGGGCTACGGCGCGAGGATGAGCTCGTCGAGGAGCGCGTCGGGCGCTGCCGGGTAGCCGACCATGCCGAGGCCCGACGCGGCGACCTGCGCGAAGAACGAGGGCCAGTCCGCCTCGGCCACGTACTCGAGCAGGAACACGCGCTTGCCGAGTGTGTCGAGCTCCGCGAGCTTCTGGAGCCGGTACGCCTGGTCGTCCGCGCTCGCGTAGTTGAAGTAGAGGCTCTCGACGCCGACCGCGTCGATCGCGCCCACGTAGCGGTCGCGCGCGGCCAAGGGCGCGTCGTCGAGGAGCCCGAGCGCGTTCTGCGGGCACACGACGAAGCCCGCCCCGGCACGCGCGCGGGCGTGGTCCGCGACCCGCTCCACGAGCGCGACCATGCGGTCGGCCGCGAGGCGCGCGTCCATGCCCTTCTCCTCGTGCCACCACCAGTACGCGTCCACGCGGTCGAGGTAGACGCCGTCGAACCCCGCGTCGAGGATGCGGTCGAGGTAGGGCGCGAGCGCGAGGGTCCACCACGCGTCGTCCCAGTACTCCACCTGGTAGTTGCCGGGCCAGTCCGGGTTCTCGTCCGAGAGGAACGGCCACGAGGCGTCCCAGTAGAAGCGGTAGTCCTCCGCCTCGCCGACGCTCAGGTACGCGAGCACCGTCTTCCCGGCGGCGCGCAGCCGCTCGATGTCCGCGCGCGAGAACTCGCCCGCCGCGGAGCCGTCGCGGCTGTAGTCGATGACGACGAACGCGTAGGGCGACGCCGCGAGCGCGTCGATGTCCGGCGCCTGGAGCCAGCAGCACCAGCTCGCGATCGACGCGAGCTGCGCGCGCGGCGAGCCGCCCGAAGACGAGCACGCGGCGGCGAGCGCGAGGACGAGGATGCAGCGCTTCACCGCCGCATGCTAGCCGACGCGCGCACGCGCGTGCAGCTAACGGCGACCTACGCGAACAGCGTGCTACCCGAACACCGCGCTACCGCAGCTCCCGCACGCGCACGTCCTCGAACCGCGCCGTGCCGCTGTGGAAGCCGATGCCCACCGGCGCCGGATCCGAGTCGCATGGGCCCTCCGCGAGCCGGAAGCCGTCGACCCACACCTCGAGCCGGCCGCCGCGCCGGATCATCAGGAGGTCCACCGTCCCGGTGATCGGCACGCGCGCCGCCGCGCTCATCGCCGTTCCCGTGCCGTTCCGGTAGACGAACGTGCCGTTCGCGACGACCAGCGCCTGGCAGCCGTCCCCGAGCTGGAGCTGCACCCCGCCGAGGATGTTCTCGGTCTTCACGCGCGCGCGCACGGCGCAGTCGCGGTACTTCCGCGAGCCGAGGTCGCAAATGTGCCACGCGTCGCCGGTGCCCGAGCCGACGAGCGCCGTGCCGTCCCGCTGCCACGCGGTCTTGTCCCGCGGGGCGAGCTTCTCGCCGGAGAGCGCCTTCCAATCCTTCGGCTTGCCGAGGATCTCCGCGGGGATGCGCTTGTCGGGGTCGAGCTCGTAGACGTCGAAGCCGGCAGCCTCGCCCTGGCGCTCGCGGAGCAGCATGGAGACCTCCGGCAGCATCGCGTAGGCGTCGAGCACCGCGAGCCACGCCTCCTCGAGCTTGCGCTCGTCGCAGCCGAACGCGACCGTCGCCGCCGTCCCCGTGTAGTACCGCTTCGTCGCCTCGACGCCGTGCGTGTCGAGGAGGAAGAGGACGAAGCTCCCGGCGACGTCGTACGCGTTGAAGCCCGCGTGCGCCCTGAGCCAGTCGTAGAAGTCGGCCGCGAGGAACGTCTTGAGGGGCGGCAGCTCCTTCCGGTCCCGGTAGAACCTCGCCACCGCGTGCACGTGGACGCCGTGGACGTGGCCGAGGAGCGCGTTCGCGAGCCCCTCGACGAGGAACATCCCGCGCGCCTCGTCCCCGGACTTGGGCAGCTGCGCGGCGACGAGGTGGACGAGCTCGTGGTACCGGGTCTGGTCGTTCCCGTAGGGGAGATGCGTCTCGCGCCCCGCCGAGAACCCCGCGTTGCCCGTCGTGCCCGTGATCGCGGAGAGCTCGGCGACGTCGTCATAGAGGTAGAGGACGAAGCGCCCGTCCGGCGTGAACGAGAGGCGGGCGCAGATATCCTTCAGGTCGCGCTCGGCCATCGCGCCGTCGCGTTCGGCCGCGGCGCCCGCGCGCGACTTCGGCCGGTAGCGGACGTCGAGGCGCGCGGTCTTCAAGTGGCCGGTGTGCGTCGCCTCGGGGCCCGCGAGGGCGGGCGCCACGAGGAGGAGGAGTGCGAGGAGCCGCGGCATGGCATGCCACGATACTCCGGCCGCGCCAACGAGGTCAGGGCAGGAGCCGCATCAGCGCCAGCGTGGCTGCCACGCCGAGCAGCAGGTAGGCGAGCCCCGCGAGGAGCGAAAGGAGGGGGCTCCGGGGGCGGCGGCGGGCGAGACCGCGGCCCCGGACGAGGGCGGGACCCGCGGATACCGACCCCGAGGCCGTCCGCACATGCCGGCGGCTCCGCGGGAGCTTGATCGACTCCGCGAGCCGGGTGATGCGGCGGGCGAACGCCCCCGCGTCGATGTGGCCCATGCGCGTGCTACCCGCACGGGCCGCCGGGCATTCGGAGGGGCTCCGGATCCGGCCCCCGGAGCCCCCTCACGTCAACGGCGGACGATTAGTGCCACTCGTCGAGGTACTCGTCCTGCGGGTTGCGCGCGGACGCGACCTTGCCGTTCACGAAGACGACCTCCTGGCGGAGCTTCGTCCTGTGCTGATGCTCGTACGAGTAGGGGTCGGGCTTCGCGGGCTCGACAGCCACGCGGCCCTCGGCCTTCGCCTGGTTGTACTCCGCGAGCGCCCTCTCGTACTTCATCTGCTCGTTCTCGTACTGGACGGCGCCCTTCTCGTGCTGGAGCGTGCGCTTCACGCCGACGGTGTAGAGCCACACGTCCTGGCTGTCCCGCATCTCCTTCTTCTCGGGCGCGCCGAGGGCCATGTAGACCTGCGTCTGGTCGAAGCCCTGGGCGATCTGGCCCGACTTGATCATCGCCTGCACGTCGGGCGGGTACGTGTCGAAGATCGCCTGGTTGTCCTTGATGCGCGCCTTCGGGCCGCCGCACGCGACGAGCGCGAGAAGGCCCAGCGACAGAGCGAGTTGCTTCACGGTTTCCTCCTGCCCGGACCGGGCAGGGTGCCCGGGGGCAAGTCCCTTTATCGGAAGGTGACGGGAAGGCTGAAGCGGGCGTGACGGTCGGGTGTCAGCCGGTGCGGTCGTCGCCGGTCGTGGCGCTGCCGGTCGCTTCACAAACGGAACCGGGGTCCGGGGGGACGTCGGATCGTGAACCCCGCAAGGAACAGAGCGGGATTCGTATGAATGGATGGAAGAGAGCGCATGAAGGGACGAGGCGTGCTCCTCCTGTGCGCGGCGGCGGCGCTTGCTGCTTGTGCGGACTCCGTGGAGGAGCGGATCGACGCCCTGCGCAACGGCGGCGCGAGCTACCTCCACGAGCCGCCCCGGCCCGTGGCCGACCCGGATGCGCTTCCCTCGCCTGGCGTGTCCGCGCGGCTCCGCGGGAACGAGGCGGGCCGCGCGCTGCTCGATGGCGGCGAGGGAGCCGTGCCCGATCTCGTCCGCCTCCTCGACGACCCGGACCGCCAGACCCTCGCCGCTGCCTTGCTCGCCGAGATCGGCGGCGCGGCCGCGGCCGAGGGGCTCCTCGACCGCTGGCGGCGGCTGCGGACCGCGGTCCGGGACGCCTGCGTCTACCGGGTCGCGGGCATCGCGACGGCGCTCGGCCGCCGGTACGAGAGCGGCAGCGGCGTCTTCTACGGCGAGCTCCTGCACGCGCTCTGCCGCTCCGGACGCCTCGTGGCCTCCGCGGTGGCGCGCGACACGGCGGCGGCCTTGGACGAGTGCGAGCGGCTCGCCGCGGGAGGCGCGGACCTCGTTCGGACCGAGCGGCGCGAGGAGGACGGGAGGACGATCGAGCTGCGCTGGTGGCCCGACCCCGTCGAGACCGCGCGCGAGGGGCTCCGCATCCTTGCCGCGTGCGGCGCGGCCGAGGCGCCGGCGCTCGCCGGGCGCGCGCTG
>JAKLKT010000133.1 GCA_023150495.1 Planctomycetota bacterium | reverse complement strand
GTGCGCTGGCCGGGCGGCCGCGCGCAGGAGATCGAGGCTGCGGCCGCGGACCGGGTGGTCGAGGTCGTGGAGGCGGCGACGGAGACGCCGAGCGCCGGCCGCTGAGACCCGGGAGGGCCGGGCGCCGTCGCGGCGACGAGGGCCGAGGCGCCCATCGTGCGCCGGAGGGGATGCCCGGCGCCCGGGGCGGACCGGTCCCCGGAGCCCCTTCGGATCACGTCTCCTGGAACGGCTCCAGCTCCGGCCGGCGGATGCCGTAGCGCTTGATCTTCTCGTAGAGGGTCGAGCGGTCGATGCCCAGCTCGTCGGCCGCCGCCTTGATGTTGCCGTCCGTGCGCTGGAGCGCCGCCTGCACCATGCGCTTCTCCATCTCGCGCAGCGTGACGTTCGGCAGCAGGCTCGCCCGCGCGCGCTCCTCCTGCTCCTGGCGCAGGAAGTTGAAGTCGTCGGCGAGGATCTCGTGGCTCCGGCAGATCACGATCGCGCGCTCCACCGCGTTCCTGAGCTCGCGCACGTTGCCCGGCCAGTCGTAGTGCATGAGCACGCGCAGGGCGCCGTCCGAGATGCCGCGGACCTCCTTGCCGAGCTCGGCCGCGATCGACTCGAGGAACTGGCCCGCGAGCAGCGGGATGTCCTCGAGCCGCTCGCGCAGGGGCGGGATGTGGATCGTGATCACGTTGAGCCGGTAGAAGAGGTCGTCGCGGAACTTCCCGGCGTGGACCGCCTCCTGGAGGTTCTGGTTCGAGGCCGCGATCACGCGCACGTCCACCTCGACCTCCTCCGAGCCGCCCACGCGGTAGAACGTGCGCTCCTGGAGCACGCGCAGGAGCTCGACCTGGAGCTTCGGGGTGATGTCGCCGATCTCGTCGAGGAGCATCGTGCCGCCGTCGGCCATCTCGAACTTGCCCCGCCGGCGGCCGACCGCGCCCGTGAACGCGCCCTTCTCGTGGCCGAAGAGCTCGGATTCGAGGAGCGACTCGGCGAGCGCCGTGCAGGGGACCGCGATGAACGGCTTGTCGCGCCGGTCGCTCTGGAAGTGGATCGCCCGCGCGATGCGCTCCTTGCCCGTGCCGCTCTCGCCCTGGATGAGGACGGTGCTCTTGAGGCCCGCCACGTTGCGGATGAGCTCGAAGATCTCGTGCATCGTCGGGCTCTTCGAGACGATGTCGTGGAAGGTGTAGCGCTCGGTGAGCTTCCTCCTGAGCACGGCGTTCTCGCGCTGGAGCTTCCGCATCTTCACGATGCGGTCCACCTGGAGCGAGAGCTCCTGCGGGTTGATCGGCTTCACGAGGTAGTCCTGCGCGCCCTCCTTGATCGCGGTGACGGCGGTGTCGACCGTGGCGTAGGCGGTGACGATCAGGACGGCCGCCTCCGGCCGGAGCTTCCGGATCTCCCGCATCGTCTCGATGCCGTCCATCCCGCCGGGCATCTTGAGGTCGATCACGTAGATGGCGTAGTCGTTCCCCTGCGCCAGCTTCAGCGCCTCGGCGCCCGAGGGCGCGGTGTCCACCTCGTACCCGTCCTCGGTCAGCCACGCCGCCATCGACTCGCGCTGGCCGGCCTCGTCGTCGACGATCAGGATCTCCCAGTGCCTCTTCATCGCTGTACCTCCGGATGGCCGTTGTTCGGATTCATGGGCAGGCGCACCGTGAAGGTCGCGCCCTCGCCCGCGCGGCTCGCGACGTCGATCGAGCCCCCGTGCGCCTCGACGATGCCGTAGACGACCGCGAGGCCGAGCCCGACGCCCTTGCCCGCGTCCTTCGTCGTGAAGAAGGGGTCGTAGATGCGGGGGAGGACGTCGGCGGGGATGCCGGGGCCGTTGTCCCTGACCTCGAGGAGCGCGGTCCCGGGCTCCCGCGCGGTGCGGACGACCACCTTGCCGCCCCTCCCGACCGCCTCGGCCGCGTTCATCACGAGATTGATCAGGACCTGCTCGATCTGCGACCGGTCGCAGGGGACCGGCGCGAGCGCGGGGTCGAGATCGAGCCTCGCGTCCACGCCCGCGAGGTCGAGCTTGTGGTGCAGGAGCTCGATCGTCTTCCCGACGATCGCGTTCAGGTCGGAGGGGTCCCGCTGCGGCTTCGACCGCCGCGAGAAGGAGAGGAGGTCCGAGACGATCCTCCCGACGCGCGTCGTCTCCTCCTCGATCCGCTGGAGGTGGCGGCGGAACTCCTCCTCCCGCCCCGGCGGGATCCCGCCCGAGCCCATGATCCGCCGCAGGAGCATCGTCAGGTTGATCACGGAGCCGATCGGGTTGTTGACCTCGTGGGCGACGCTCGCCGCGAGCTGCCCGAGGGAAGCGAGCCGGTCGCTGTGGATGAGCTTCGCCCGGGCCGCGTCGAGCTGGCGGCTCCGCTGCTCGACCTTCTCCTCGAGCTCCTGCGTGAACGCCGCGAGCTCGTCGCGCGCCACGCGGAGGCGCTCCCGCATGACGTTGAACGCGTCGGAGAGCGCGTCGAGCTCGGTGCCGGTCGCGATCTCGAGCGGCCGGTCGAGGTCCATGACGCTCACCGCCTGCGTCCCCTCGATCAGCTTCCCGATCGGCTTCGACACGAACACCCGCGTGAAGATCACGACGAATGCCGCGACGAGGAGGAGGTGCGTGGCGCTCATCGCCACCTCGCGCTTCGCGAGGGCGTGGAGCTCGTCGTCGACGTTGCCGATGTCCACGACGACGTCGAGGACGCCGAGCACCGGCGTCTCCTCGGGGTGCGCGTGGCAGGCGGCCGTCCGGCAGGAGATCTCGTTGTAGATGGGAGTCCGGAGCCCGAGCTTGCGCCGCCCCGTGGGCCCCTCGAGGAAGCGCGACCGCTCGCTTGCCGACAGTCGGCGCTCCGCAGGCTCCCCCTGCCATGCCGCGACCGGCGTCTCGTTGTCGTAGGCCGCGCGCTGCCCCGTCTTGTCGGTCGTGAAGGTGACCGCGCCATGGGCGTTGACCATGCGGATCCGGTCCACGCCCTGGCGGTGGCCCATCGTCTCCATCACCCGGTAGGCGTCCTCGCGGTGGTCCGCGAGCATCGCGTGCCATGTCGCGCTCGTGAGGCTCCGCGCGAGCTGGTCGGTGGAGAGGACCGCCTCCCGCAGGAGCTGGGCCTCCTCGGACTTCAGGCTGAAGTAGGAGAAGAGGCCCTCGACGGCCACGAGAATCACCACCAGACCGGCGATGAGCCGCGGCGCGAGACGCTTCGGGACGAGAGCGACCACGAGCCTCCCGACTGAATGATAGACACCGTGCCCAGCGGCCGGATCGTGCCGGGAATCCAGACGGATCCGTCGGGATTCCCGACGCGGAACGGATGTTCGATCGGGCGACCGGGGCGCGCAACCCGTTCACGCGGCGCCACTTACGGCGACCGGGCGCCGGGGCACGCCGCGTGCGATTCGTCGTTCGCTTCCACGAAGGAGGCACCGATGGCGAACACACCTGACACGACAGCCCTCTCGATCCTCAATCTCCTGATCGCGGCCGGCGGCCTGCTTTGCATCCTCGCGGTGCTCGGCGCCGTCGCCTGCGAACTCGGCGCACGTTGGCGAGTGCGCCGCTCGCTCCCCGACGCCTGGCCCCCGGAGCCCCCCCGCGGACCCCGCATGAGCCGGGCCGTCCGCTGCGGCAAACCCGCTTGGCCGGCGCTGCCTGACGCGTGGCCGCCCGTCGAGGAGGAGTCGAAGCGATGAAACCGAAGGCCATCCTCTTCGACATGATCAACTGCGGCGGCTGCTCCCGCTGCGTGAAGGCCTGCATGGAGCTGCACGGGTTCAAGGGGGACCCGGAGCAGGTGAAGGACCTCTCCGCGACCGCCTACACGTGCCTCGTGCCGGAGAAGGAGGACTACACGGTCAGAAACCTCTGCCGGCACTGCGTGAGCCCCGCCTGCGCGAGCGTCTGCCCGGTGGGCGCGCTCGTCAAGACGGAGGAGGGGCCGGTCGTGTGGGACGGCGACCGCTGCCTCGGCTGCCGCTACTGCATGGTGGCCTGCCCGTTCAGCATCCCGCGCTACGAGTGGGACAGCACGGTGCCGTGCGTGCGCAAGTGCGACATGTGCATCGACAGGATCCGCGAGGGCAAGAAGCCCGCGTGCGCGGAGGCCTGCCCCCACGACGCGACGGTGTTCGGGGACAGGGACGAGATCCTCGCGGAGGCCCGGCGCCGCATCAGGAAGTCCCCGAAGGAGTACTACGACCACATCTACGGCGAGACGGAGATCGGCGGGACGTCGGTGATGTTCCTCGCCCCGTTCCCCGTCGAGTCGCTGGGGTTCAAGAAGATCCTCGGCACGGATCCGCTGCCCGCGTTGACGGCCAACGTGCTCAAGAAGATCCCGACGGTGCTCGTCTGCGGCGGGGCGGCGCTGCTCGCGATCTGGTGGATCACGAAGCGGCGCGACGAGGTCGCGCTGGCGGAATCGAACCCGCGATGGAAGGGGATGAACCGATGAGCGCCGAACGCACGAACCACCGGCTCGGATTCTGGAAGGGGATGTTCTATCTCCTCGTGGCGATCGGCCTCGTCCTGACGGTCGTCCGCTACACGAAAGGCCTCGGCGCGGTCACGAACCTCTCCGACCGCTACCCCTGGGGCCTCTGGAAGGCGTTCAACGTGCTCGTCGGCGTCGGCCTCGGCGGCGCGGGCTTCACGCTGATGGGCCTCTCCTACATCTTCAACGCGAGGCGCTTCCGGCCGATCGTTCGGCCGGCCGTGGTGATGGCGTTCCTCGCGTACACGAGCGCGGCCGTGGCGCTGATGATCGACATCGGCCGCAGCTGGGCGATCTGGCACCCGATCGTGATGTGGAACCCGCACTCGGTCCTGTTCGAGGTGGCGTGGTGCCTGATGCTCTACACCGGCGTGCTCGCGCTCGAGGGCTCGGGCATGCTCTTCGAGCGGCTCGGGTGGCACCGGGCGGCCCACATCCAGCACACGGCGACGGTGCCGATCGTGATCGCGGGTGTCCTGCTCTCGACGCTGCACCAGTCGTCGCTCGGCTCGCTCTTCCTGATCGCGCCGGGGAAGCTGCACCCGATCTGGTACACGTCGATGCTGCCGCTGCTCTTCTTCATCTCCGCGATCTGCGTGGGGCTCGCGATGCTGATCATCATGTCGCGGCTGTCGGCGCACGCGTTCGGGCGGCAGTTCGACGTGCCGCTGCTCGGCGACCTGTCGCGGATCCTCGTCGCGATGCTCGGCGTCTACGGGCTCGCGCGGATCTGGGACCTGACGCTACGCGGCCAGCTGGGGACGGCGTTCGGCTGGGGCTACGAGTCCGCGATGTTCCAGCTGGAGTTCGGGCTCGGCGTGGTCGTGCCGTTCGCGGTGCTCGTGTGGCCGAAGCTCAGGGCGAACTGGCATCTGCTCTACGGGGGCGCGATGTTCGCGGTGTTCGGCTTCGTGATGAACCGCATGAACGTGGCGATCACGGGATTCGAGGGGGCGCAGGGGGGCAGGTACGTCCCGAGCTGGGAGGAGGTCTTCATGACGCTGATGGTCGTCGCGCTGGTCTTCGGCGGCTTCGGCCTCGCGGTGAAGCACCTGCCGGTGTTCCCGGACGTGGGGGTGGGGAAGGCGCCGGCGGTCGCCCGCGCGCAAGTCGGAAGCCATCGGTTCTCGGCGCCCGAGCTCAATTGAGGCGCCGGGAGGGGGCGGCCGGGGCATCCGGTCCCGGCCGCCTCCAGCCGTAACCCCAGGCTCGTGCTAGACTTGCCCGCACGACGGGGGCGTAGCTCAGTCGGCAGAGCAGCGGACTTTTTTTTGCGTCGCTAGCCCCTTGTCCCGCAACGACTTACGACCGCGACTTGTCCACCGTCCACCGTCCAGAAGAAGCGCAGCGGAAGCGCATCAGGCCGGCGGCGCCCGGCGCGGTAGGATCGAGGCAGCGTCATGACCAACCTCGAGAAGCTGGAGAAGCACGTGCGCGGGCTCACGCCCGAGGAGCTGAGGAAGTTCCGGGAGTGGTTCGCGGAGTTCGACGCCCGCGCGTGGGACGAGCAGATCGAGGCCGACTCGAAGGCGGGCAAGCTGGACGCCCTCGTCTCCGAGGCGCGGGCGGAGCACAAGGCCGGGAAGACGCGCGAGCTTTGAAGCACCACGCCTCGCCCCGCTTCTGGGCGTTGTACGAGGCGCTGCCGGCGGAGGTGCGGGAGCTGGCGGACAAGAACTACCAACTACTGAAGCGGGACCCGCGGCACCCCTCGCTCCACTTCAAGCGCTTCGGCTCCGTCTGGTCGGTCCGCGTGGGCGCTCGCTACCGCGCGCTCGGCAGCGACGTGGAGGGCGGCATCGTGTGGTTCTGGATCGGGACGCACGCCGAGTACGACAAGGTCGTCGGATGACGGCGCGCGGCGGCGCCGGGAAGGCTGGGGGGTCCGGGGGCACCCGCATCGCGTGGCCGTGTACGCTTCCGGGATGCTCCGCGCCTTGCACCTCGTCGCCCGGGAGATCGCCCTCGCCCACGATCAATGGCTCGCGCGGCTCGTCCGACGCCGGACGGCCGCGGAGAACGCCGCGCTCCGCGAGACCATCGGGCGGCTGCAGGCCCAGATCGACCTGCTCCGCGCGCGGCTCCTGCGCATCGACCCGCGCCGCCGCCCGCGCTACCGCGCGTGGGACCGGCTCGCGATCCTGTGGCACCGCACGCGGTACGGCCTCTCCGTCTCGGCCGCCGCCCGCGCGTTCGTCCTCTCGGCGCAGATGGGAGAACGGGCTCCGTGGCGCTCATCGAGCGGTTCTGGCGCTCGATGAAGGACGAGTACGCGCGCGGCCTCTTCCTCTACCGGCCGCTCCGGCCGATCGAGCGCGACCTGCTCTCGTTCGTCTCGTGGTTCAACCGGGAGCGTCCGCATCAGGGGCTCGCGCACCGCACGCCGGACGAGGTTTACCGCGGCCGAAGCGTAGCCGGCGACCGCCGGCTCCCGATCCTCCGTCTGCGCCGCGCGGCGTAGAGTACGCTCCCTGACAACCACGGTGTCCGCGTCCCCGCCGCACCCGCGGTCTGTTCCGACCGCGTGGCGACGCCCGTGAACCAGGCTGCCTCGGACCGCGAGTCGCGCCTCCCCGACCCGGAATTCGCCGCCCACTAGTCCTTGGGCCGCCACACGGCATCTGCGTATCAAGAAGCGCAGCAGTCCGCAGGTGCACGCCGCCGCCGCGCCGGGCGTCCTCGCCGTAACCCCGCACGGGTGGTAAAGTTAGGCACACGACGGGGGCGTAGCTCAGTCGGCAGAGCAGCGGACTTTTAATGCGCCGGCAGGTCGTTGTCCCGCAAGGACTTGCGACTTCGGGTGATCCTTGGCGTCCATGCCGTCCGTGGAGTCCATCTGATGCGCAGCGCCAGCGCATCGGATCGGATCGCTCCCTTGGCCCTGCGGCATGGCGGCCATCACCTGCCGACAGTCATTCCCCCGCGGCGGGTCGCGTTGCCCCCATCTTGCTCGCCGTGGCGTCCATCGCGCCCCTGGGCCGCCACACGTCATAGGGGGATGCCGTCGCGCTGCCGCGTCGCGCCCCGGTCCGAGACCCACAGGGTCCACCCGCAGCGTGTTCGTC
>JAKLKT010000132.1 GCA_023150495.1 Planctomycetota bacterium | reverse complement strand
GGTCGGCGAGCCGGAACTGGTGGTCGAGCACCTCCCGCGTCGCGCCGAGGCTGAAGAAGGCGAGGAGGAGGATCGCCGCGGAGAGCGCGACGCCGCCGACGGTGATCGCCGCCCGCATGCGGTGCCGCGCGACGTGGCGCAGGATCATGCGCGCGGGGAAGGGCAGGCGCGCGAACGGCCGCAGGCGCTCGAGCAGCATGCGCCGGAAGCCCTTCGGCGCCTCGGGCTGCATCGCCTCGGCGGGCTCGAGCCGCGCGACCGCGCGCAGCGCCCCGATCGCGCCCATGGCCGCGAAGGAGAGCGACACGACGCATCCGCCGACGACGGCGACCGGGTCGACCGAGAAGGCGAGGATCGGGAAGGAGTAGAAGTCGCCGTAGATCCCCGCGACCTCCCTCCCGAACCAGACGCCGAGCCCCGCCCCCGCCGCCGCCCCGAGGATGCCGATGCCGAGCGCGAGCTTCAGGTAGTGGCGCATCAGCTCGCCGGTCGTGTAGCCGAAGGCGCGGAGGAGCGCGATCTGGGTCCGCTGGGTCGCCACGAGCCGCGCCATCAGCATGTGGAGCGTGAAGGCGGCGACCGCGAGGAAGATGGTCGGCGTCATCGTGGCCGAGCCCCGGAGCTGCGAGATCTCGTCCGAGAGGTAGCGGTTCGAGAGCTGGTCCTTCCGGCCGTAGGCGCCGAGCCCGCCGTACCGGTCCAGGCGCCGGTCGAACTCCGCGATGACGTCCTCGAGCGGGGCGCCGGGGTCGAGCGTCGCGACGAAGTCGTTGCACGCCCCGTCGAAGTCGAAGACCGCCTCCGCGAAGGTCTCGCTCATCCAGAGCACGGTGAAGTGCTCGGCGTCGGGCAGGATCTCGGTCCCCCCGCGGATCAGGTAGGTGAACTCGGGCGAGAGCGCGCGGCCGACGATCCGCAGCGCCTCCTTCTTGTTGTTCATGATGACGCGGAGCGTGTCCCCGACGTCGAGCCCGTGCACCCTCGCGAAGCGGTCGGCGACGATCACCTCGAGGGTCCCGTCCCCCTCGAACCACCTGCCGCGGGTCAGGTGCAGGTCGTTGAGGATCGCGGCACGCCGGTCGGGCACGGAGACGACGCGTCCCGAGGCGGGCTGGGTGAGCCCCTCCACGTCGAGCGTCACGTCGAAGACGATCCGGCCCTCGACGCGCCGGACGCCGGGGACCCGGCCGAGATCCCCGAGGACGGCGCGCGGGGCGCGCTTCACGGTCGCGAAGAGGTCCGCCATGCGGTAGCGCGCGTAGTAGGCGTCGCGCGTCGACTTGAGCCCGCGGTAGGCGGTGAGCACGGTCACGAACGACGCCACGCCGCACGCGATGATGACGACGATCGCGAGCAGCTGCCCCCGCATCGCGTGCAGGTTGCGGAGGAGCTTCCGGTCGAGGGTGCGGATCACCACTCGATCACCCCCGGCTCCTTCGGCGCCTCGTTCACGCGGGTCTCGAGGATCCGGCCCGACCGCATCCGCACGACGCGGTCCGCGATGTCGGCGATGGCCGCGTTGTGCGTGATGAGGACGAGCGTCGTGCCGAGCTCGTGGTTCACCTGGTGCAGCACCTCGAGCACCTTGATGCCGGTCCGGTAGTCGAGGGCGCCCGTCGGCTCGTCGCAGAGGAGCACGTCGGGCGCCTTCGCGACGGCGCGCGCGATCGCGACCCGCTGCTGCTCGCCGCCCGAGAGCTGGGACGGGAAGTGGTCGGCCCGGCCGGCGAGGCCGACGAGCCCGATCATGTCGCGGGGGTCGCGCGGGTTCGGCGCGACCTCCGTGGCCATCGCGACGTTCTCGATCGCGGTGAGGCTCGGCAGCAGGTTGTAGAACTGGAAGACGAACCCCACGTGCCGGCGCCGGAAGAGCGTGAGCCCTTTCGCGTCGAGGTCCGTGAGCTCGGTGTCCCGGAAGCGGATCGTGCCCGCGCTCGGCCGGTCCACGCCGCCGAGCAGATGGAGGAGCGTGCTCTTCCCGGAACCCGACGGGCCGAGGATCACGAGCACCTCCCCCTCGATCACGTCGAGGTCGGTGGGCTTCAGCGCCTCGACCTCCACCTCCCCCATGCGGTAGACCTTGCTCGCGCCGCGCGCCCGGTAGAGATCGCCCACGGGTGCAGCTTACATTCCGGCCATAGCCGGCAGGCGGCGGTGGCGGTGCATTCCTGCCGCGAGCCCCGGCCCCCGGACCCCCACCCGTCCCGAGTCGAGACGGCCCCCGAACCCCCTCCCGATCCCCCCCCGCGAAGGCCGATTCGACTAGGGGACCATGCACGACCAGCCGGAGCGCGTCCGTTCGCGGGGGGATCTCCTCCTTGCCACGCTCTCGGTCGGGCTCCCGGTCGCGATCTACAACCTGCTGCTCGTGCTGACGGGCACGGCGCTCCTGCGCGCGGCGCTCCGGCGCGCGCTGCCGGGCCGCTCGTGGACCTGGGTCGCGGGCCTCGGTGCGGGCGCTGCGTACTTCGCCGTCGTCACGGTCCACTTCGACGTCTACCGCTACTTCCGGGACGGCATCGACCTGGGCGTCGCGAAGGACCTCGGCGGCGGCAGCCTCGGCCGCGCGCTCGCGTTCGTGCGTGCCGAGCTCATGGGGCTCCTGCCGCTCGTGCTCTCCGCCGTCGCGGGAGGGGTCGCGTGGATCTTCCTCTGCAGGCGCTTCGGCAGGCGGATCTCGGGGGGGCTCGGGGGCAGCGGCGCGGGCCGCAGGTTCGGGACGGCGCGCGGCATCCTCCTCGCCAACGTCATGGTCGTGCTGCTCCCCGGCGCGGCGCTCGCGGTGTCGGACCGACTCGAGCGGACGCTCGGCAAGGTGGAGGCCCACCGGCTCTACCGCGTGCCGCTCGCGTACCTGACGGACTTCGACGGCGACGGGTTCGGGCTCATGACCCGCCCGTTCGACCACGCCCCCTTCGACGGATCGCGCCACCCCTACGCGAGGGACATCCCCGGGAACGGCATCGACGAGAACGGGGTCGGCGGCGACCTGCCCCGCGCGGAGGCGCGCCCGCCGATGGAGGCGTGGGACGGCAGGCGGCTCGAGCGGAAGAACGTCCTGCTCGTCGTGCTCGAGACGGCGCGGTACGACCTTCTCGACGCGGTCGTGGACGGGCAGCCGGTGATGCCCGCGCTCGCGGCGATGCCCGGCCAGCGGCTGCGCGTGATCTCGCACTTCGCGTTCACGGGGCCGGCGATCTGCGGCATCTTCAACGGCACCATCTCGGACGCGGAGGAGGGAACGTCGCTCATCGACCGCTTCCGCGCCTTCGGCTACGCGACGGGGGTCTTCTCCGGGCAGCCGGAGGACCATGCGGACATCGCGCGGCGGACGGGGATGGATCGCGCGGACGTGCGCTGGGACGCGTCCCTCATGCCGGCCGAGCGGATGTACGCGGGCGCGGACCTGAACTCGCTCGTCGTGCCGGGCCACCTCCCGGTCGGCGAGCTCGCGAAGTGGATCGGAACGCTCGGCGACCGCCGCTTCTTCGCCTACCTGAACCTCCAGGAGATGCACTTCCCGTACGACAGCAAGAAGATCCCGGCGACGCTCCTCGACGAGCCGATCCCGCGCTCGGAGATCACGGAGGCGAACCGGGACTGGCTGCTTCGCACGTACTGGAACGCCGCGCGCCGCGTGGACACGGTGCTCGGCATGGCGATCGAGACGCTGCGGGCGAGCGGCCGGCTCGAGGAGACGCTCGTTCTGGTGGTCGGCGACCACGGCGAGGAGCTCTTCCACCACGGATACCTCGGCCACGGCGTGAACATCTCGCACGAGCAGAACGAGACGTTCCTCAAGCTCGTGAACGGGACGATCGACGCGCCGGAGGGCCCGATCGGGCACTCGGACATCGGGCGCGTGATCCACAACGCGCTCGCGCGGGACCCGGCGGACCGGATGCCGATCGGGGGGCCCGTGCTGGCGATCGTGGGAGGCCCGGTGGCGCCGCGCCAGATCGGCCTCTTCGACGCGACGGGCCTCCGGAAGTACGACTTCTCGAAGGACGCCTGGACGCGCGAGGATGGCCCGGGCGGCGAGCCGCGCAGGATGGACGAGGATCCCGCGGTGATCCACGCCTGGGAGTCCTACGCCCTCGCGGCGTCGCGGTAGGAGTCCCCGTCAGTCCTCGTACTCGACGGACATCAACGTCCCGTCGGCCGTCACCTCCACCTCGCACGGCCTGCCGCCGGCGGTCCCCTTGAGGGAGTAGACGGTCCTGCCGTCCTCGATCTCCTTCTCGGTGCGCTTGAACGTGGCGCCCGGGACCGCGGCGGCGGCAGCCTTCCTCGCGGGCTCGGGGACCTGGTCGACCGGGACGCTCTGCTCGTCCGAGTGCCGGTGGTCCGCACACCCGGGCGCCGCGAGCGCCAATGCGAGCGCAAGCAGTTTCGCGTTCATGCCCAGCCAAGATACCCGGCGGCCCCTTGCCGCCGGTGCGTTCGTCCCCCGGCGGGCCCTCCGGCACGCCTACGCCCCGCCGAGCTTCAGGCGCGACTCGCACCACGTGCGGCGGTCGAGGAGCTCCCGGAACTCCTCGTCGCTCTTCGGATGCCGCAGCGCCTCGAGCGTGGCGTCGAGGTCGCGCTTCGACTCGCCGGCGTCCGCCTCGGCCTCCGAGACGGCGCTGTCGACGAGGATCGTGACCTTGCTGCCGCCGACCTTCAGGAACCCGCCGCGGATCGCGAAGCGCTTCACGCTGCCGTCCGCGGACCCGATGCGGAGGAGCCCCGTCCCGAGCGCCGCGACGAGCGAGGTGTGGCCGGGCCAGATGCCGATCTGCCCGTCCCACGCGGCCGCGGTCACGAAGCGCGCCGGTCCGTGGTGGATCGGCCGCGCGGGGCTCACCACGACCACCTCGAGCGCGCCGCGCGAGCGGGCGAGGTCGTCGGCGATGTTGCCCGTGTGGAGCGCGCCCTTCGGATGCTCGGCCTGCGCCATGTGGGTGTCCCCCGGAGCCCCCTCGAATCCCGCTAGACCTTCGCCCCCATCTGCCCGGCGGCCTCGACGACCTCGTCGATGTCGCCCTTCATGTAGAAGGCCTGCTCCGGCAGGTGGTCGTGCTGGCCCGAGAGCAGCGCCTTGAACGAGCGGATCGTGTCCGAGAGCTTCACGTACCGGCCCTTGATGCCCGTGAACTGCTCCGCCACGAAGAAGGGCTGCGAGAGGAACTTCTGGATCTTGCGTGCGCGCTGCACGAGGACCTTGTCGTCCTCGCTGAGCTCGTCCATGCCGAGGATCGCGATGATGTCCTGGAGGTCCTTGTAGCGCTGCAGGATGCGCTGCACCTCGCGGGCGACCGCGTAGTGCTCCTCGCCGACGTACTGCGGCGCGAGCACGCGCGACGTCGAGTCGAGCGGGTCCACCGCGGGGTAGATGCCGAGCTCGGCGATCTGGCGCGAGAGCACCGTCTTCGCGTCGAGGTGGGTGAAGGCGGCCGCGGGCGCCGGGTCGGTGAGGTCGTCGGCCGGGACGTAGATGGCCTGCACCGACGTGACCGAGCCGCGGTCGGTCGAGGTGATCCGCTCCTGGAGCGCGCCCATCTCCGACGCGAGCGTCGGCTGGTAGCCGACGGCCGACGGCATGCGGCCGAGGAGCGCGGAGACCTCGGAGCCCGCCTGGCTGAACCGGAAGATGTTGTCGACGAAGAGGAGGACGTCGCGGCCGCCCTCGTCCCGCAGGTACTCGGCCATCGTGAGGCCGGAGAGCGCCACGCGCAGGCGCGCGCCGGGCGGCTCGTTCATCTGGCCGTAGCAGAGGACGGCCTTGTTGATGACGCCCGACTCCTGCATCTCGAGCCAGAGGTCGTTGCCCTCGCGGGTGCGCTCGCCCACGCCGCAGAAGACGGAGTAGCCGCCATGCTGCTGCGCGACGTTGTTGATGAGCTCCATGATCACCACGGTCTTGCCGACGCCCGCGCCGCCGAAGAGGCCGGTCTTGCCGCCCTTCGCGTAGGGGGCGAGCAGGTCGACGACCTTGATGCCCGTCTCGAAGATCTCCGTCTTCGTGGAGAGCGACTTGAACTCCGGGGCGGGCTGGTGGATCGGCCGGCGCTGCTTCGCCTGCACGGGGCCGCGGTAGTCGACCGGCTCGCCGAGGAGGTTGAAGACGCGGCCGAGGCACTCCTCGCCGACCGGCACCGAGATCGGCGCGCCCGTGTTCAGGACCTTCGTCCCGCGGACCACGCCGTCGGTCGACGACATGGCGACGGCGCGCACCTGGTCGCGGCCGATGTGCTGCTGCACCTCGGCGACGAGGGAGACCTTGCTCTCGCCCTCGCCCTCTTCGATCGTCAGCGCGGTGTAGATCTCCGGCAGCCCCGCCTCGCTCTCGAACTCGACGTCGAGGACCGGCCCGATGACCTGGACGACCTTGCCGTACTTCTCTTTGCTCATCGCTGCTCCATGTGCGGGGATTATTAGTGGATCGGAGCCTGGCACCGTACCGCTAGTATCTATTCCTTCAGGGCCTCGGAGCCGCCGAGGATCTCGGCGATCTCCTTCGTGATCTGCGCCTGGCGCGCTTTGTTGTATTGCCGCGTCAGGTGGTTCACCATGTCCGACGCGTTGTCGGTCGCGAGCTTCATCGCCATGCGCCGCGCGAGCTGCTCCGACGCGACCGTCTCCGCGAGGATCGAGTACATCAGCTGCCGGCCGTAGAGCGGCAGCAGCCGGTCGAGGATCCCCTCGGGCGACGGCTCGAAGATCGGCGGGATCGGCGAGGCGGCGCCCTTCTCCTCCGGCGCGATCGGCAGGAGCCGCAGCACCGTCGGCGGCTGGCGACCCACGCTCTCCCAGTGCGGATAGACCACGAGCACCTCGTCCACCTCGTTCTGCAGGAACGGGGTGACGAGCTCCTTCAGGAAGAACTCCGCGTCCTTCGGCGTGGGCCTGTCGACGAGCTCGTCGATGTAGGTCTTCTCCGGCTTGAACCCCTGGTAGCGGAGCGCCGTGATGCCCTTCTTCCCTGCGGCGAAGACGCGCAGCGAGTGGCCGTCCCTCTCCTTCGCGCGGTAGGTGTCTCGCGCGAGCCGGATCAGGTTCGCGTTGAACGCGCCGCAGAGGCCGCGGTTCGCCGTGAGCAGGAAGAGGAGCGTCCGCTTGCCGGGCCTCACCTCGAAGTACGGCCACTTGGAGACGTCGACGCCGCTCCCGCCGATCTCGCGCATGAGCTGGCGGAGCTGCTCGAGGTACGGCCCCGACGACTGCACGCGCTGCTGCGCGCTCTTGAGCTTCGCCGTCGCGACCATCTCCATGGTGCGCGTGATCTTCTTCGTGGCGGAAACGCTCTTGATGCGTTTCCGGATGACCTTTGCTTGCTCGGGCATCGGCTCTTCTTGCTAGTGGGCGGCCTTCTTCTCCGCCTGCTTCGGGGGGGCTTCGGGGGCCTTCGTGCCCCCCGCGCCCCCCTCTTTCGCCGCCGGAGCGGCGGCGCTCTTCCAGAGGGCCTTCTTGAAGGAGCCGATCTCCTCCTTGAGCTTGCTCGCGGTGTCGTCCTCGAGCTTGCCGGTCTCCTTGATCGCCTTCAGGGCGACGCTCGGCATCTCGCGGAGCG